>CALHBL010000042.1 GCA_937930825.1 uncultured Bacteriovoracaceae bacterium | reverse complement strand
CACCCATACTGCATATAAGTGATTCCATCCTCATCTATGACTTCTCTACTGAACTTAACTTCCATTACAACAGGAATAAACTGCTCTTTTGTAAAGTACATTCTCATAGTCATTTCTGTGCCAACTTCAACTTTCTTATCTCTGGTAGGGTGCCAAGGAAGTTGAAAGAGACAGCCCTCATAAGAAACATCAACTAAGGACACGGGGTAAATAGAGCCAGCTTGATCGACGACTGAGTAAGCCCCAAGGAAATTATTGAAAAGGAGGCGTTCAAACTGCCTTCTCTTTTGTTCAATTTTCTCTTCTCTCTTACTCTTAAAATCTAAAACTTTCTCGGACATGCCATCTCCTATGAGTTCAACTAAAGAACTTATCGGAAGGAATCCTATTGCCCTTAAAGCTTTTTCTGCCAAAAAGGAGTCTGACCAACCTCGTCAACTATTCTCAAAAAGGACTGTAATCTGCTAAATACTTGATTACTCTGTGCTTCAGTCCAAGAGTTATTATAGAAAGAACAGCCCTTCGAACCTTGTGCATGAGAGCAGTCATTAAATTTACAGCCCGTAGCAATCTCTTCGAGGTCTGGAAAATAAGAAAGCAGCTCATTAGGATCAATATCCTCTAAAGAGAATGATCTAATTCCAGGAGAATCTATCAATTTAAAATTAGGAAGCTCTATTAACTCGGACCATGTTGTTGTGTGAGAGCCTTTACCAACTTTACCAACTTTCTTTGTTTTTAGAGAAACTTTACCACCTGAAAGAAGACTAATCGTTTTGCTCTTTCCAACACCCGATTGCCCCAAGAATATTGCTGTTCTTCCCTTTAAGTTTTCTTGAAGCTCATTCCATCCATTTTCTAAGAATTGAGGGCGATAAGAATCACCCATCAAGGCGCAAATTTCAAAAGACAAAACTCCAAGAGCTTCAAGCCTAGACGATTCAAAAGTAATATCCATTTTTGTCGAATCATACTCATCCATCTTATTAAAAATGAGAATTGGCTTTACTCCCCACTGAGAGGCCCTTACCAGAAATCGATCAATTATTCCCTGTTTAAAAGCAGGTTTAGAAACTGAAGATAGAATGACAAGAAGATCGCAATTTGCTGCAGTTACTTTCTTCTTTTGCTCTCTAACCAAAACTCTAAAGATTTCACTCTTTCTTTCGACTAATTTTATAATCGTCCACTCTCGTCCATCTTCTTTTTGCTCTAATATTACAAAGTCACCAACAACTATCGTTTCATTATTTTTTAGAAGATTACCAAGGGCCTTTGCTTCTACAATTTCACCCTCTGTAGTTTTGCAAGAAAACTCTCTTTGAGAGCTACGAATGACTTGAGCTTGTATTTCCATCACCTTATCTACACCCTGACATATAACCTTCAGGAAAGAAATGAGACCGAGGATCCATTCTTTCTTTCAAGAAAGAGAATAAGTCTAACTGAGTTGCATTGTAAAAATTTTTGATAAAAGGCTTCTTTATTAAACCAACTCCATGTTCAGCAAAAGGAGAACCCTTATTGACAAGAACCCAGTGATAGAGCTCTTCAAGTTTTTTCTGACATTTTGCTTCTTCGTCTCTAATTGCCTTGGGCATGTAATTAAAGTGAAGGTGAGCATCGCCAAAATGACCAAAGAGGTTATACTTCACTCCTTCAATTCTCATCTTCTTATAGAAGTTTAATAAGTCCATAAATTGCTCGGCCCTTGACTGAACATCTGTGCCCTTTTTAATAACTCCACTTTTAGAGTTTACCTCAAATATTGTTCTTGGGATTTTCATGCGCAACTCGCGGCATCTTGCTTCGGGAACTTCAAATATATCTTCTTCATCTAAACCAGGAAGCTTTGATAAGAGGGCCTCATAAGCTACTTCAAAGAAGCTACTCTCTATTTCCAAGAAAATAATATCCTTTCCTACTCTTGGGATATCTTCTTTGTCTTAGTACTGCCAAGAGTTCTCATCTATTAACTCACAGGAAAAAATGCCTTCCCTCAATGATTGAACGGTCTCAAACACTAGCTGGTGCATGGAAAAATCTTCTTCCCACTTCTTCAAAGCTATAAAGATATAATTGACCTTTCTAAGGGGAGCAGTTTTAATTACTGCCTTAGTGATCACACCTAATTGCCCTTCAGTTCCCGTCATCAAATCCGTTTCAAACTGCATTCTTGGGAAGGGAGCATTTTTAAATTTTTGATATTCACTATATTCTGCTTGATAGCTCGAAAGAAGGACTTTTGCCTTTTGCTCAGCAAAGAGTTCTGTGTCAATTAACGGCTCTTCTCCCTTCAGCTTTTTGATTTGCCCCTTAAAGTCTAAATACTCCACTTCAACAAGGTGATCTCTTAATGTGCCCATGCCAAAGCACCTCTCCCCGGTGCAACTTGTGGCCACACCACTTAGAACACAGGCCAGCTCCTCAGTTGGGGAAGTGAGCACCTCACGCCCTTTAGACTGGCAGAACTCCCGAGCTTCTTTCCAACTCACGGGGCCTTCAACAATAAGGTTACCTCTTTCATCTAATTCAAGTGAAGTTGCTAGCACCGACAGGTTACCAAGAGTGAATTTCTCGACCTCCTCTTTAGAGAGATGGATCTCTAGCTTATCAAAGGGGATAACTGTTGAGGTCTGGGCAGCATGATAGAAAGTACTGTCACCATGCCTAACATGCTGAGATAAGTCATCGAGGTCTTTAAATACCTTATTTGATATATTCATTCTCCAAACATACCACGGCCAGCAAAGGGCTGAACCCTAAATTCCTTTCATCATCACTTTCTAATTCTTGACAACTCTCTTCTGTGGCCCTAAATTGCGAATATTGTTCAGAGTTTTCGTGAAAACGAGCCGGCCCTGTAACGCAAAACGCATCCGTAGCTCAGCTGGATAGAGCATTCGCCTTCTAAGCGAATGGTCGCAGGTTCGAATCCTGCCGGATGCGCCATTTTCTTCTTTTAAATCAATCTCACCTAAAGACTCTCAGACCACTGTGAGGCATCAAAGCCAACACCAAGAACCTCTTCTCCTAATTCTAAAATAGGTCTCTTTATTGCCGAGCTATTGCTGATTAAGAGCTCAACTTTTGAGGCAGCACTTCCCCCTTCAAATTCTTCCTTAAGTTTTCTAAAGGTAGTTCCCCTCTTATTAACAGGCAGCTCACCCATAAACTTCTTCCACTTGGTAATGTCTTTCTTTGTGGGCGGAGTCTTTTTGAAATTAATAAAATCGTAATCAATACCTTTTTCATCTAGATAGGTTTTAGCTTTCTTAACGGTATCGCAGTTTGGAATTCCATATAATTTATACACTTCTTCTCCTCAGTAATTTCTGTGGTGGAGACACTATCATATTCACTTAATCAGGGAAAATGAGCGCATTGCAATATGATATTTTGATATACCGCTACTGGGAAGGAACTGTTAAGTACTTACAGTTGCTGCTAAAGTATACCCACCCTACTTAATCCTTGGAGAAAATCTTGATCCTCTGCTCTTTTAGAAACCTCTCTCTCTCCTTTGGGACTAAATCTTTATTCTCCAGTGCTGAACTCAGCGTTCAACAAGGAGATAAGATTGGCCTCCTAGGCCTCAACGGAAAAGGGAAGTCTTCCCTCTTTAAAATTTTAGAAGGGCAGCTATCCTGTGACACAACTGTTCCTCCCTTTATATTTGATAAGCACCATAGCTTTGATCTCTTCCATGTTCCCCAAGAGATCCCTGAATCGATTCCAAGAGATACATCTATTAAGGATTGCTTTTGGCATTTCTACCCAAAACTTCATACTCACTTTGAAAAGCTAAACCAGATCAATCAGAAGTTAGAATCTGGAGAATCTCAAGGAGATCAATCCTCACTCCTTGAAGAACAATCTAAAACTCTTGAGCATATAGAC
>CALHBL010000041.1 GCA_937930825.1 uncultured Bacteriovoracaceae bacterium | reverse complement strand
AACAGCTTTGCCCTTAGTTAATCTCTTCGCTAGGATTGGAGCGCCAACTGCTAAGACGGCCCAGATCGTAATCTTCACATGAATCCACATGGGCCAGCCTTCACCGTGACCAATCTGCAAGGCCTTAGCAATTAACCCCATTCCTGCGACAAGAATCAATAAAGAGGACAAGCCAGTAATAATTTTATTGGGTAGGAGCTTACCGTCAGTAAAGAAAGAGATCCCTAAACCTGAAAGAAAGAAGAAAACAGAGGCATAGTGAAGTACTCGATAAAAATTTTCAGACATTTCTTCTCCAAGGCAAGTTTAATTGTGTACCCTTTTTGACAGAAAATAAATGCTTTTACCAGAAGAGTATAGTGACTCATCTCACAAAAACACATCGCATAAAACCTTTTTCCCCCCTCCCTCTAAAATGCGGGTAAAATAGCTTTATGGATTTAAGAAGAAAGCCCCGAGGGGATAAAATTTATAGAGGCGCCTACAATTACTTCAAGGGTGATAATCTCTACGCTGAAGAAGAGTTTGAAGTTTATAAAGACAGAAAAGAGCTTGGTATGTCTTTCTTTGGTGAGCTTCACTCAAGAGTTGCCACTGGTGAAATGCTTACAGTCTACGTAGACTACACTCTTTCAAAAGACTACGTTCCTCGAAAATTACTCGTTGAAAAAACCCTTGGAAAGGAAGTTGTAACAGAGATCTTTGATTTCAACCCAAAAATTAACATGCTGGACTACCTCTTTATTAGTAGTGACGGTCAAGAACATATAGAAGTTAAAGTTCCCCCTCGCTTTGCCATCACAACCCCCTTAACTTTTACTTCGATGCTCTTTTTAAAAGTAAAGAAAGAAGATGTAACGGCCAAAAACTTCTATCCAATACTAAGTGTAAAGAATCAATGGCGCTACGAAGAACCTCCCTATCAACAAATCATTGTCGCTGAAAGGGCCGCTCTTGCTTCCGAAAATTTGAATATAGGTGGGCAGAGTGTTCCAGCAACCCCCTATAAAGTTTGGGATTCAGAAGACCTTGAACAACAGGATGATAGCAATACGGCCACTTTTGCAACTGCGCAAGTTTCCAAGCACTCCACAATTCCCTATCTGCTGCGTTCACAAGATGGTTTAAAGATTCAAGTTAAGTATTTTAATGATCTGGACAAGGACTAGCCTCATATTCATTTGAGAGAGGTTTATCCTGATTAAGTATAAAGTCAGAAACTTCACCAATGGCCTGGTCTAAATTACTCCTATTAATTTCATAGGGCTCCATCAGCTTATTAAACTTCTGCATAGTTCCTCCTTTCCACCTCTTGGTGCGAGAATCAACAACAATGACTCCACCTCGATCATTCTCAGTTCTGAGAAGCCTTCCCAGTTTTTGATGAAGACTTCTCGTTCTGTGAGATAGGTAGTAATCGGTGAACTCATTCCCAATATTTGTTTCATAGAAGTCCCTGCGATCATTGATTATTTTATCCATTCTCAGATCAGGAATCTTGTCTATGAAAACAAATTGAAGGGCATCTCCTGGAATATCAATCCCTTCACCGAAACTCTCCATCCCCAGCAAGATACCGGAGCCGTGCTTTTTAAACTCATCTACTACTGAGGGACCCATACCTTGGACAAAGACAGGAATCTCTCCTTCAAACTCTTTAAGGAGAACTTCCCTGGCAATTTCAAAGCGCTTACGGGCAGAAAAGAGCAAGAGCGTCTTGCCTTCTATCTCTCTTATCAAAGGATTAATCTTCTTTAAAATCACTTCAACAAAACTACTCTCATGTAGTTTAGGTACATCATCACAGAGAAAGACCTTCGTTTTATTCTTGTAGTCATAGGGAGCTGGAAGAAAGAAGCCATGCTTAAACCTCTTTTCGGGACCTAAGTAACCATAACCAGTAACCCACTCCACTCCTCGAAATCCTTGATCCCCAGAAGCATTACCAAGAGTTGCCGAAGTAAAGAAGACACTCTTGCTTGTTTGGAGGAGGTGGTTAAAAACAGTTTCTCCAATGTTAATTGGCCCTGAAAATATGCAGTACCCCTCTTTTTCGTGAAAGCGCAGAGAATGACTATGGCCTTCTTTTTGTTCTAAAGAAGTTTCTAAAGCCGTCACAATATCATCAAGTGAAGAGGCAAAAGTTTCAAAGCGAGTCAATGCTATAATCTCTTGCTCTCCTTCTAAAGTTTTTACTTCATAGAGAGAGACATAAGGTAAGAGGTCTTGATAGTAATTCTTTAGAATAAACTTTAAACTCTCTAGGTGATTAAAAAGGGCAGTTCCTACTGAATCAACTTGAGACGCCTTGCCGATCATCGGCAGCTCATTCCAAAAATACTCTGTATAGCGGGGATGCTTCTTAAAGTACTGCTCAAAAATATCGGGAAGCATACGCAAGTGATCCATCATCATCTGATAAGTATCTTGCGTCTTCTCTCTTAAGCTATTAATGATGGAAGTACTATCACCACTACTTTCTTCCTTGGCCGCCAAAAGATAGAATAAAGAGCCAATCCCCTGCATATTACTTAAGGAACGAGCAAGGGCATCAAGGCCCTCTTGCGAAGCCTCTAGCGAAAAGGCCCTCGTTGTTTCTTCTTCAATTTTATGGGCTTCATCAACCACTATATACTCAGGTCTTGGAAAAGCACGGGGCCAGCTAAAGGTCAGAGCGTGATTTCCGACAATAATATCCGCTTCCTTTGCTTCTCTAAGTCCTCTTATATAAGTGCAATCATTTTTAAAAGGACAGCTATTACCTGTACAAGAACGGAAATCTACAGCAAGAACTTTCTCCCGCTCTTTGAATGCTTCAAACTTTCGTTTAAAAACAAAGGGAAGACTATCTCTCAAAATCCAACTGTCATTATCAAAGCGTGAGTTGTGAAAGAAGGCCAAGTCAAAGAACATATCCGCAAACTTATCTTCAAAAGTTCTTGAAGAGAAGAGAAGATCTTCCTCATCAATACTTTGGCGAAAGAGCAGCTCACACATATGGTTACTTGATCCAACAAGCCGCTTAACTTTTAATTTTTCCTGATCTAAACCAAGAAGTTCCCTTAGCAGAGGAACATCCTTCTTCATTGCTTGATGCTGTAGCGTCTTTGTTCCTGTGGCGATGAGAACTTGCTTCTTCTCCTGCATCGCAAAGAGCGCTGAGGGCACTAAGTACCCCATGGTCTTTCCGGTTCCAGTCGGAGCTTGAACAAGGGCATGAACACTATTAGTGAATGATTGTCCTGCCCGCAAAGAGAGATCTTCCTGGGCTTTTCGATAACGGTAACCCGGCATTGTTTTTTTAATACTCTCTTCTGCGCGAAAAATTTCCTTTATATTATCCCCACTAAACTCATAGGAAAAGGGAGACTCCCCCACAATGAACTCTGCCTGTTCTCTTTGGGCTCTTTCAAAGGTAGCCGCTTCTTCAACGGCTAAATCCAAATCAAAATCTATCGCGTCTGCAATCTCGGCTAATTGATCATCAAAGCAATTAAAGAGATGGTAGTACCAATAAGTTTTTAAATCATACTTGTGAAACAAAGACGAGACGGTATTAAAGAGTTCCCTATCTTCTTTAACTAAGCGAATCGCAACTAAGAGAACTTTTAATAAATCGATACTATCGGCCAAGCCTCTATGCTGTTCTCCATCGGCAATTTTCCAATCAACAATGAAGTTCTCAAGTTTAAGAGAACTTCTGTAAGGAAAGAGTAGCGCCAAGAATGGAATGGAATCTTCATAAGACTCTCTCTTAGTGCCGTCGTCTATTTTGTCATAGTACTGCTCTAAGAAATTCTTTTCAAAGTCTGCGTTGTGAGCAATGAGGTGATGGCCGAAGAGTTCACTGACGGTGGGCTCAACCTCTGACCAAGCAGGGGCCTTGCGCACCATACTTTCACTGATGCCAGTTAACTTTTGAATAAAGTAACTAGGCACTTGAGAGCTTTTAACAAGTGAGCTGTAGCGGCTAACTAGCTTTGTTCCTTCAAATTGAAGAAAACCCACATCGATAATATCATCATAGAGGGCATCGATGCCTGTAGTTTCAATATCAATAACGGCCCACTGCCCCAATTCCTTTGCCATAAACGCCACTCTTCCTTATGATTTCTCGTTTGTATGCTCTATCTCTTTGTTAATCTTTTTTTCACTCAATGACACAAGGAAATATTTGTAGTCTTTCGATATTTCGCCTATAAATTGAAGTCTTATACAACAATCTAGCAGCAAGGTGTCATGGACAAAGCATTGTTTCTTCAAATTCAGTCATTTCTCATCATGAGTCTCCTCATGGTCGGAGTGTACCTCAGAAAAAAAAGGTCGGTCCACATTAGGATTCAATCAACTGCGATTGTCTGGGATATCTTATTGATTTTACAAATAGAGCTCTCTAGAGGAGCTATCCTCAAGGCGTCAAAGGCCATGACCAACACCATGATCTTAAATATTCACGTGGCCATTGCTGTCACGACAGTTCTTCTCTATTTTTCAATGATATACACAGGGAGAAAGGTCATTAGTGGTGAGCGCCAATTTAGAAGTAAGCATAAAGTACTAGGCTGGACTACGTTGGCCATGCGAGTATTAACTTTTATAACTAGCTTTTGGGCAGTATAGAAACTTTAGAAAAAGGATTAATTAATGGTAGCATTCACAATGGTTGAAAATCTTATTCAAGCTCAGTTGAGCGATGCCATCGTTAAGGTCAATGATCTCACTGGCACTCAAGATCATCTGGGCATTCTGATTATTAGTGATGCTTTTGAAGGTAAAATGCTCATTCAACAGCATCAAATCATTATGGATATTTTAAAAGAGAAGCTTCACTCAAATGAGATCCATGCAGTTCAACTAAAAACGCTGACCCACGAAAAAGCAAAAGCAAACGGACTCATTTAAATACAATTGTAAATAATAAGGAGAATACTATGAGCGATAACCCATTCAATATTCTAGGAAGTGAAAAAGTTCCCGAAAAAGGTGGAGCGGCCATCACAGAAAAAGACACATCACTTGAGCTTAACGAAAGAATTAAAAATCTTATCGGCTCTTCAAAAGTCTTTCTCTTTATGAAAGGAAGCCCAGAAATGCCCCAATGTGGTTTTAGTGCCAATGTCATCGGCATGCTTGATGCTATGAATACGAAGTATAATACCTTCAATATCTTATCGGACATGGACATAAGACAAGGTGTTAAAGAATATAGCAACTGGCCGACATTCCCTCAGCTCTATGTCAACAACCAACTCGTTGGTGGCAATGATATTATAATGGAAATGTATGAAGCTGGTGAGCTAGAGCAAGTTCTCAATAGCTAAGCCAGTGGCCGCGCTTACTAGAGTAGCGGCCGCCAATTATTCTTTTCTTGCGATAAATTCATCGACTCTCTTTTCTTGCTTGAGTGAACCTATATAGAGCAAGACATCTTCTCTTTGCAGCGCTGTGACTGGATTGGGATTGTAGACATATTCTTCATTGGACCTAGCAAGTCCAAGAACATTAACTCCACACTCGGAATAGAGATCGATTTCTTTTAGAGTTTTACCTATAATATGAGAATCACTTGGGACTAAACACTCTTCCAGTCTTAAAGTTGGATCACTACCACTTAGTAGTTTATCTAAGAATGTTGTAACATTTGGCCGCAGCAGTTCACTGGCCATTCTCATTCCACCAATTAAGTTTGCTGAGACGACTTTGGAAGCGCCTGCCCTTTTGAGTTTTTCACTCATGCCAACTTCAATTGCTTTTGCGACAATATTTAATTTTGGATGCATAATTTTGGCCGACATCGTAAGATACAGATTATCCTTATCGCTGGAAAGAGCCGCAATAAGACCTTTGGCCTTAGCGACTCCGGCCTTTTCAAGAATGGAGTCAGAGGTTGCGTCCCCTAGAATAATATTAATTCCTGGAAAGTTCCCAATCAGATTATCTCTCTTTTCTTGAGAGAGCTCGACAACAACAAAGCTCTCCTCACTGGCAAGCATTTCTCTTATAACATGAGTTCCGCTTTCTCCTGCTCCGCAAATGATATAGTGATTATTCATGCCTTCAATTCTCCTTCTCAGTCTCTCTAGTGAGAATGCATCCTTTAAATTTCCCTCGATGATAAATGCTGTTACTAGGGATGTTGAATAGAGGACAACCCCCATACCTGCAATCATTAAAATAAGGGTATAAATAATAGCAAAGGGATTACCGTCAATTCCTAAGATATCACCATAGCCAACCGTCGTGAGAGTGATACCAGTCATATAAAGGAGGCGTAGAAAACCTTCTTCTGGGTAGATTACCTTATAGCCAAGGGCCCCCAAGAACAGAGATCCAAAGATAAGATAAACAGGAACCTTAAGGCCGCGCCAAGCGCGAAGAAATTCAAACATTCTTAGTCCCGTTTTTTAGCAATGATACAATACTCTCTATTATGACTTGGTAATTGACCTTTCTTTATATCTGTAAAGTTGGCATTCCTTAGAAGTTCATCCACTTCTTCAACTTTATCCACACTCATCTCTAAATTCATTTTTACAGTCACTATTAGCCCAATAACTGAATCTAACTTGCTGACCAATTTCAGCAGTCTTGGAAGTGTGTTAAAAATAGGCAACTCCACATCCAGAACAATCCACCCAACCGGAGGGAGGCCCAAGAGATGCTTCTTCTTTAACTCAACGAAGGATTGACCCAATTGAAGAAAGCCTTCGGGGAACTTCTCAGTAATGATGGGATCAACTGGAATGGGGTCGACGCCCACGACCCTAAAGCCTTTTTCCATCAAATAGAAAGTTGAGCCCCCTGGGGAGCAGCCAATATCCAAGAACACTTCCTCATGGGCAACCAGAGGGCGAAAGTGCTTAAAGACTTCACCTAATTTTTGATAAGCACGAGAGGGGGCCTCTTCGGGCATGGGGATGGGTGAGCTGCCACTATAGGGGGCAAAATCACCACGCACTTGCATTCTAACACCAAGGATATAATCATCATTCGCAATGCGGATGATATCAAATACAGTGCCTCTGACTTTTCGATCCCCCATCTCCCCTTTTTCTTCAAGAAGATTCCAATAGTGAGTGGATACTGGACTGTGTTTTTTTTCAAAGTGCTCTCTTCTTTGATCAAGCTCGGCCCAAGTCCCCCTAAAGAGGCTTACCCCTTTTACAAGGCTAAAGGTGATATTCATTTCACGCAGATCGGGAAGCTTGTATTCCACTTCACTTCTAAAAGTGACAAAACCATGAACTCCATAATTGAAGCGCCAATTAGGGAAGTGAATGGCCATCTCTTCTTTTAAGAGACCAATATTATGAATGAGACCTATGAGGTATATTTCTTGTTCTTGCATATTAACTAAAGCCGACCCTTAAGCCATTATCTCCTCATTGAATTCAATATTATGATAGACCTTCTGAATATCATCATCGTCTTCTAGAGCATCCAGAAGCCGCGTAAAGCTCTCCCAAGTTTCGCTGCTAATCTCTTTCATGGTTGTGGGTAGGCGCTGAAGCCCAGCTTCCTTTGGTTCAATATTTAATTCCTGAAACTTCTTTTGAACGGAACCGAAGTCTTCCATTGCGGTTGTTACTATTATGGAGCCTTCCTCTGCTTCAAACTCAACATCTTCAGCACCGGCGTCAATCATCTCCATAGTGAAATCATCATTATCGGCCTCTTTCCCATCGCCGCTTCCGACCTGGTCTATTTCCAGTGAAAAGATTCCCTTGCGGTCAAAAACAAATTCTAGGCAACCGTCTTTTCCCAAGTTGCCACCATACTTTCTAAAGTAAGAGCGCACGTTAGCGACAGTACGCGTATTATTATCGGTCGCGCACTCGACAAAGACAGCGAT
>CALHBL010000040.1 GCA_937930825.1 uncultured Bacteriovoracaceae bacterium | reverse complement strand
CTGGTATGGATAAGTGAACACGAGCTCTTTTAACCCCTCTAATATACTTGATAGTCTTTATAAGTTCCCCTTCTAGGGCCCTTTGCTTATTTACTTTTTGGACAAATGAAGTTGTTCCAAAAGATTGCTTATCAAAGACTTCATAACCGACAGATCCACTAAAATTCACTCCCAAAGTGGCAATCTGGAGACGCCACTTCTTAACCATGTCCTCTGGAATTTTAATAACTTTCCCGTCACTTTCTTTTTCGTAAGGAATTTTATTTTCAGTTAAAAGAATTTCTACTTTCTTAGAATCTTCTGTATTCAAGTCACTGTAGAGGACTTCAAAGCGGGTTTTAGTAACCCAAAGAATCATCGAGACCATGGCCGCAACGATTAAGAAGGAGGTTCCGACTAGCCCAATTTTTTTATTAAAATCAAGACCAACAAAGAACTCTTTGAAATTTCTGATGATCTTTTCTAATATTTCTTGCACGAATCCTCCTGATTCTCTTGTCTTTATATCCTATAAAGACAATGCTCTTTCACTTTAGGCTAACTTAAACCTGCATTTTCATCACTTCTCTGTATGCATCGAGAACTTTCTGACGAACCTGATTCATGGTCTTAAATGCAATTTCTGCCTTTTCAACAGTAAGCATTGTTTCGTGCAGATTCTTATTCTCACCCGTCACTAACCTTTGGATTGACTCATTTGCTTTATGTTGGAGGGAGTTCACTTCTCCTATTGAGTTGGCCAAGAACTCTCCAAAAGTTGCCTTATTTTCAACACCGCTCTTTGGGTTAACGCCCTCAAGCTCTTTACTCCATTGAAAATCGTCTATTCCAGATAATTCTGCAGACTTACTCCAAGCCTTAGAGTCATACTTTCCTAAGATTTCTTGAATTCCACCTACTGTCTGAATCGACATAACCAACTCCTAGTTAATTCTTTTAATTTCTTCCAATTTCAAGGGCCTTCATTGCCATTGATTTACTTGTATTCATCGCACTTATATTTGCTTCATAGGCCCTTGAAGCTGATATCATATCCGCCATTTCTTCCATGACATTGATATCGGGATAGGCTACATAGCCTTTAGCATTGGCATCAGGGTGATCTGGTTCATACTTTAGAATAGGTGGTTTATTCGAAGAAATAACTTCTGTTGCATGAACGCTTTGAGCTTTTTCATCAAGTTCGCCTTCAAGGATTTCTCCAAAAGACTCTCTTGCTGGCTCACTCCCAAAAACAACTTCCTTCTTACGATAAGCACCACCCTCGGCAGTTCTTGTAGTCTGTGCATTGGCGATATTTGAAGATATGGCCCCCATTCTCTTTCTATTGGCAGCTAATCCTGAACTACTTATGCGTAAACTTGTTAGAAAATCCATTATCGATCCTTAATTAAATTTTACCTTTCACTCTGAAGCGCATACTTCATTAGGCCAATCTTCTTACTTAGTAACTGCACTGCTGCATCAAAGAGAATCTTATTCTCCGCCATCTTTGCAAGCTCTTGCTCTCGGTCGACAGTATTTCCATCTTCAGCTACTACACCATTAGAATCTTCATAAATTTTTGGCTCAAGATTATCAAACCCACCATTACCAACATCAAAGTGCTTACCATCAGTAGATTTCATTTTCATTTGACCATCAACATCTAGTGCTCTTGCAAGAGCTCCCTCGAAGTCGACCCTCTTGGCCTTATATCCAGGAGTGTCTGCATTGGCGATATTACTTGAAATGACCTCTTGCCGCATTTGACGGAAGTTGAGCGAAGCCGCCAAAGCCTTAACAGTTTTATCATTTACATTCATGCTACCTTCCTTTTCTACCTACACTCCCCATCTCATTTCAATGGAGGTCTTCATTTACTACCTAAGGTTTACAAAGTAAGCGTTACCGTCACCTCGATACTCATTGATCTTATTTCTAAGTGTTCTAATTGATACTCCAAGAATTTTTGCGGCTTGAGTCCTATTTTCACTCGTATGAATAAGAGCTTTTTTGATAAGTAGCTTTTCGGCTTCTTTCAGCGACATCAAACGAATCCCCTCGTTATCATCATCACTCATCATATTAACGGCTTTCTTCTCACCTATTTCAAGGTCGGCTTCAGTAAGAGTTGGCCCTTCACAATTAGCAACAGAGCTTTCAATGACTGTTCGTAACTCATGAACATTATGAGTCCAGTAGTGAC
Organism: uncultured Bacteriovoracaceae bacterium; assembly: GCA_937930825.1. Taxonomy (GTDB): domain Bacteria; phylum Bdellovibrionota; class Bacteriovoracia; order Bacteriovoracales; family Bacteriovoracaceae. The sequence goes on along the minus strand of CALHBL010000040.1, from coordinate 14,149 downwards.
TAAGAACCTTTTCCATAGCTGAGGAATCTATAGAGATGGCCCTTCCTGCTGCAAATTCTTGCACGAAGTGCTGGGTCATCATCTCTAGATCACTCACTCTCTCTCTTAAGGGAGTAAGACTGAGAGAGTTATTACTAACTAGTGTGTATAGTCCACGATAGAATCGACCAGAACCAACAAGTTTAGAAAGATTCTTCGTTGTTGTAGCAATTATTCTGACATCAATATCGTAGTCATCTAGCTCAGATACAATTTTATGGAGTTTCTTTTGGAAACCATCTTCTAGGCCATCAATATTGGCAAAGACAACAGTACCGCCATTTGCTTTTTCAAGTACGCCTTTATTAAATCGTCCTTCTTCATCTCTCCAACCTAAAATATGATTTTCAACTATTTTAGAGTCTAACCCACAGTCAACCATTTCAAATGGAAGTCCAGTGCGACTAGAGCTTTGGTGAATAAAGCGCGCTAAGGTTCTCTTCCCTACCCCTGCTTCTCCAGTTACCAAAACTGGTGCTTTTGTAACTGATACATTAGACGCAATTGTTACGGCCTTCTGTACCTTAGGATCTCTCCCGAATAGCTCAACATTTACCGATTCCATTTGACCTCCTGTCAACATATGTACCCAATCCTTGGGTCGGTTCTAAATTGTTCGTTCTTTGATTGCCATCAGTGACAATTCTGACCTCACAAGCTCCTTCACGGAAACTGGCGTGGCCTCATTCGTAAGAAGCTCATTAAAGAGCTTCTTGGCCTCATCAACTTTCTTATTTTTTGCAAAAGCCATGCCTAAAAGATAATTCATTCTTCCTATGTAATCAGAAGTTGAATAGGCCTTTTTAAAGGCAATAATTCTCGGCTCAACCTTAAAATAGGCACTTGCAGTCCCTTTTCCGGCCTCAATTTCAATTGCTAAGTATTCAAGCCTCTCTCTCATACTTTTCATAAAGGGATTTTTAGGGGCATAATTATCAGTATCAGACAAAATGGCATCAGCTACATCTTGAAATTTCGCTAACATACCTAACTCATAGAGAGAGTCGGTATACATTATGACCATATTGGCCAACTCCATAGGGTCAAATATGGACTGCTCTTTACTATTAGAGAGATACTTCTCAAAGCTATTAACAGCTTCTTTATATTTATTCCTCTTAAAGTTCATTATTCCAGAGTAGAGGTTGATTTTATTATTTCTATTATCAATATTTCTAAGTTTACCTAGACCTTTCTTTACAAGCTCCCAATTCTTTAATTTTAAATCTTTCACGATTCCAAGCTCTAAGAGCATAGTCTCAGTATTATCTTCCTTAGGCCTATTCACCCATAGAGGAAATGAACGAGAAGGAGTTCGTGAAAGTTTACTAAAGCGAGTGTAAAGGTCATTGAATCCATCATATAACCCCAACTTAAGAAAACTCTTTCCAACAATGAAGTTTAGATAGTGATCATTTGCGACTTTATTTACATAACGATCCTTGTTTCGACTCCAATCTTTTACGACAAGTGAAAATTTACTATCGTGATAAGAGTTTAAAATAATTCCATAGATGATTTCTGCTCCATCAGCTTCGTAAACTCTCTTATCAATATTAGCCAAAGAGTTAAGGGGAAGTGCAGACAGATAAGTAAGACCTTTCTTATACTCCTTATCTACAATAAACCCTCTCAACCTGGTCAACCAAAGCAGCTTTTTCAGATTCTTCGTCAGCACAATATTTCGGTCTATATCAAGAAAGGCCCTATTCTCAAGATCACTCCTATCTAATTCCTTCTTTCTTATACTGCTTAAGGCCGCAAATCGAATTCGTGCTTCAGAACTTATAATAGGATTTTGTGATCTATTTATCGCATTCTTATAAAGAACAGTTGTTTGCTTTACATCCTTTTCCATAATATCGTAACTCAGGGCCAGTCTTAACCTTGCAGCAGATGAAGACGGATGAAAACTATAATGAGTGAGAAATTTATCAAAAACCTGAATACTTTTCTCATAAGCAGCATCTCTAAATAATGCTTCTGCAACATTGAAAAGTATTGAGCCATCAATCGGCTTACTTAAGCCGCTCTTCTTGGAGCTGTAAAGACTTAATACTTTCTTCATATTGCCCATCTTAAAGTGTACATACACTTGATAAGCAATAAGGGTGGATTTAGGGAGGATTTTCTTTATCGTTTCTTCATTAATTATTTCTAAAACCTTATCGACTTGATTCAATTCAGTGAGGCTATGAAGGATCACTACCGCAGCAAATTGACTTTCTTCATAATCAAAATTTTCCTTACTTTTCACATAGAAACGTTTTGCTATTGATAGTGCTTCAACAAACTCTTTAGACTTTTGATAATAGCTTAGTAAGTACTTATATATTGCTTTTTGTAAATCGTAATTCTTACTTCGCCCAGAAATTGATGAGAGCATATTTATGGCCATTTTAAGAGGATCCCGGTTACCACCCGAAATATGATCTCTGATAATAGCATTCGCCTTTAAGTATTCGATAAAGTCTATTGATTCGTCTGCTCCGTACTTCTCTTGAAACAGCTTAATAGATTTATACATTAACCCATATTTCTTCTTGCGATAGAAATTAAGTGCTAATTGTAAGTGCGCCTCTTTGTCATTCTTACTATAATCTCTATTTGTTAAAGGATAGAAGTATTCAGGGGTTTTAGTATCCAGATTTATACTGCTGGGAAGCTCCGGACCAAAACCCTCATAATCCCAAACGAATGAAGCCCCATAGCGAAAATCTCGATATCCAGGATTCCTAACAATCTTTTTAGCAATTATCTTTCCAGGCTTTTTTAATAGTTTTTTAACAGCGGCAGCTTTCTGTTCTTTCTTCTTTTTAAGCGCTCTTTTAGCTTTCTTTTCTTTCTTAGTTTCTTTGCTCAGTACTACTTTAGTTTTTGTTTGACCATCTGTTGGAAGTAATTTGTCATCTTCCTCTTTCCAAAAATCAAAAACATGCTTTTTATCACGATCTCTAAAGAAGCTAAAAACTTCTACATTATCTGCCATCGTTACTTCAATCGTAGAGACATTATTCTTACTACCAGGCACATTAACCACAACGCTCTTGAGGTAGTACTTCTCTTTAGGCAGAGACTTTACTTTAGATGCAATTTCATTAAAGAATGTAGTATTCAAAGTTTTGAGTAAAAGACGATTGCCTCTTTTCTCTATAACAAGATTTTCTTTATCAGTGAAAATATTCCAACGTAAGTGTGTCTTCGCCTTCTCTTGACTAAGCACTTGGGAAAAGACTTCCGGAATGGTGCAAAGGAGCACTAGACTAGTGATCAAAAGTGTCAAAAAATTGTTAGACTTTCTTTTCATAGAGATGAAACTTCCTGTCTCATTTGTTAAAAGCATTTACTCTCAGCTTGTCTGACCTACTCTTCCTAAGCTTGCAGACATATCTATTCTACCCTGAACTGCATAAAACAAAAGGAAAAATTTGCTCCAAGGAAGTTATTTCCTTGTTAAGTAGTTGACAGTTGTTCTTCATAGATGTCAGAAACGGATTTCAAGCTTTTAGAACACTATCCAGATTGAATGATTTAATTACTTGATGCATTTTCTATCAGGTGCTGAAAGATAATGGGGCAAAATGTTCTACTAGTGGTTGGAACACTAGAGTATTAGAGCGTTTGATTGTCCATCAAACCTTTCTTCTTCATTTTCTCAATTAGCGTTGTTCTATTCATATGGAGGAGCTTTGAAGCCTGATTCTTATTTCCACTTGTGTGCTTGAGGGCCTGAACAATAAGTGAGTCCTCAATCTGCGATAGAGTCTTTTTCAGATTTAATCCGCTTTCAGGAAGAGCGATCAACTCTTGGTAAGCGAGGTAATTATCAGGTCTATGGTGAAGAAACTTTGCTGGCAGGTCCGAAACTTTAACAGTATTACCGCCTCTTAATATCACAAGCCTTTCGATAAGGTTTTCAAGCTCTCTTACATTACCAGGCCAATCATAACTCAATAATATTTCAAGAACATCATCAGTGAAATCAATATTATTTCTTCCATCTGCTGATACAAAGCGTGAGAGAAAGTAACTCATAAGGAGGGGGATATCTTCACGCCTTTCACAAAGCGCTGGCAGAATAACGGGGATAACATTTAATCTATAGTAAAGATCTTCTCTAAAGCTATTATCTGCGACAGCTTTTTCTAAGTCCCTATGAGTCGCCGCAATAATTCTGACGTCAATAGGGCTAGGACCTCTGCCACCTACTCTTTCTATTTCTCGATTCTGAAGAACTCTGAGAATTTTAACTTGCAGAAGAAGAGGCATATCGCCAATTTCATCTAAGAATATGGTTCCTTCATTAGCAATCTCGAAGCGGCCTTTCCTGTCGGATATCGCACCTGTAAAGGCCCCTTTCACATGACCAAAGAGTTCAGACTCCAACAGCTCACCTGGTATTGCACCACAATTGACCCCTACAAAGTCATTCTTCCTTCTTTGTGAAAGCCTATGAATTGCCGTGGCCACTAATTCCTTACCAGTCCCTGAAGGACCATTAATAAGCACTGTAGAGTCACTTTGAGATACTTTAGTTATTCTTTCAAAGACCTGTTTCATCTGCTGAGACCTACCGATCATTCCACAGAAAACATCTCCTTCAGTTGGTGACTGAAGAGTTATCTTCGAAGAATAAGGCCCATGAGGACCCAACCGACTGGCCTCTAAATCCTCATGCTTCTTCTTCGCTTTATTTAAACTTTCTTTTTGAAAACCCAACTTAAGAGTTAAGGCCTTTACGACAAGTTCTGATAGGACTTCTAATTCAAATGGCTTTGTTAAATAGTGAAAAACACCTTTCTTAGTGGCCATGATAGCAGTCTCAATCGAAGCAAAGCCTGTCATTACAATAGAGACAAAATTGAGTTTCTTTTCCTTAAGAAGGTCTACTAATAAAAGTCCGTCAGTATTTCCCTCGTTAAAGCTAATATCTGAAACTAAGCAAAAGGGATCCATCTCAGGCTTGAGTTCTTTTTCTTTTTCGAGATACTCTATGCAGTTATTTGGGTTATCAAAGAAGATCACTTCTAAACCTAACGACTTTTTTAAATAACGTTGAATCGCTCTGCCAAGAATTTGATCATCTTCAACTAAGTAAATGGTTGGGAGTGTTTTTGGCTCTAAGCTGGTATTCTGCTCATCAAAAGTAGCATGCAAAAAATCGAAATCTTTCAAATGAGTTCCTTGTGTAGTGAGCCCTTTCCATGTGGCCATGAAAATCGTAGCCAAACACTCGGCAGGTGTCAATTTATCGACAGGGGGGAAAGACTTTCCTTTCCTGACATTCACAAATTCAAGATATTTACTAGAAGTACCTAATGAGATCATCCAAAATACGCGCCGAATTATCAGGACTACCAGCATATATGTAATAAATAAGAAGGAGGCCACAGAAACCGGTGATACCGAAGAGGGTATAGGAAACCCACCTCACTTGTTTTACCCAGTAAATAACACCAAACTGGACACAAATCATCATGACAGGAATTGTCCAAAAAGGGATATACCGAAAAATAAAATAAAGGCTATCTAAAACTACAGTCATCTTTCCTAGTATAACCGCAAATGAAAGAAAAAAGGCCCACTTTTCTAAAATGGGCCTTCCTGAAATTAATCGTCAATTTTACTAATTAAACTTTCTTAGAAGCGCGACTTCAGCTCTTCTAAACGGTCTAACTTCTCCCAAGGGAAGATATCACGACCAAAGTGTCCATAGGCCGAAGAAGGGCCATAGATGGGCTTTAGTAGACCTAGACGCTCAATAATGGCCTTAGGCTTCATATCAAAAATGTCATTAACGGCTGCAGTCAATTTCGATAATTCAACTTTTTCAGTACCAAAAGTTTCGACAAGAAAACTCATTGGCTCAGCAACACCAATAGCATAGGCCACTTGAACAAGTGCTCTGTCAGCAAGTCCGGCCGCAACGATATGCTTTGCTGCGTGACGAGTCGCATAAGCTGCGGATCGGTCAACTTTTGAAGGATCTTTTCCTGAAAAAGCTCCCCCGCCATGGGCCCCATGTCCACCATAAGTATCAACGATAATCTTTCGTCCTGTTAGGCCGCAGTCACCCATTGGGCCGCCAATCACAAACTTACCAGTTGGGTTAAGCCATACTTTTGTATCATTATCCATTAGCTCACTGGGAATTACTTTATTAATAACTTCTTCTCTAAGCATTTCTTTAATTTGGGATTGAGTCATTTCTTCAGCGTGCTGAGTAGAAATAACAATATTCTCTAGTCTCTTAATTTTTCCGTCTACATACTCCGCAGAAACTTGGGTTTTACCATCAGCTCTTAGAAGTTTTCCTGGACCATTCTTTCTTATTTCAGTAAGCCTCATGGCCAGCTTATGGGAAAGATCAATTGTGTAAGGCATAAAATTATCGGCCTCATTAATAGCATAGCCAAACATTAGGCCCTGATCTCCGGCGCCTTGCTCAACATGCTCACCTTCACCAACATTTACCCCTTGAGCGATATCAGGAGACTGCTTATCTAAAGCAACGAGAACACTACAAGTATGGCAATCGAAGCCTTTATCTGAATGATCGTAGCCAATATCTTTAATCTTATTTCTTACAATTTCTTGAAAATCTACTTGAGCTTTAGTAGTTATCTCTCCAGCTATAACGGCCATTCCTGTTGTGATCATTGTTTCGCAAGCAACTCGAGAGTTTGGATCCTGTGCAAGCATGGCATCTAAAATAGCATCTGAAATTCCATCCGCCATCTTATCAGGGTGGCCTTCAGTAACTGACTCAGAAGTAAAAACAAAATCTTTAAGCATCTCTGTCTCCAAATAGCACGTGGATCTCTCTAATACGCGCCGAATATAAATAAAATATATAAACAATTAATACACTAATTTGTAAGTTATACCCTCATGGGAGCAGTAGGACAATAAAAGAGTATTAGTCTTTACGTAAATTGATAGTGAAGCTTACTTAATAGATTTAAAGTAGCGAAAATAGTGAGGGTTTCGATACGTGTAGAGCTCACCAGAATTTATATTCAATGAATACACTTTCTTATTTACATCAATAACTTTATAGCGCCATCCCTCCTCGTCATTGAAATGATATCTGTAATCATACTTACCTGACTTATAGGCCTTCAAAATCTTTGCCTTTAGAGAGCTCTTTATTATTCTTCGGCCTGGACGTTCTTCAACGGCCTTATAATCGGTCCAAATATCATCCATGCTTATTCTTCCCAACATACTTGCTCGAGAGAAGTATCTTATTCCAGAGAATGTCCTCTTAGACTTGGAGAGACTATCTAAGGCAAGCTCTAAATTTCGAGCTCTCAAGCGCCTTCCAATTCTACTCATATCAGGACAGAAAACTCTTACTGCACCATGAATGAAGTAGTAGGTAAAAGAAAACTCTCCTTCTTTAAACATAACATTTAGCCAATCATTCTCTCTTAACTCGCTCTCAGTTCTTCCCTCAATAAAGTATTTATAAAGGTAATCTTCTTTGGGAATATAATTATACTTCTTACTTCCAACTCTATTAAGCACAACTTGAATAACATCTCTTCGCTCTAAAGCATCACGCCCATCAATTGAGCCAACTTCATTATAAAGAGTTGTCGTTATTACATAGAGTGCTTGAAAAAGAGGGTCGAGCTTAGTCCAAAAATTAAAAACTTCAGCATGCTTTTTAAATACATAGGTTTTAAGAGCTCCCCTTGCTTTAGCTTGAGATTGAATAAATTGATCACCGGTTTCATAAGTACGGCCAACTTTAATTTTATTTACTTTTAAAGAGTTATAGAAAGTTAGCATGCGAGTAACTCTTCCCTCCCACTCCTCAAACCTTTTCATATGAGCTTTGGGACTTCTCCGTAATTGTCTTGCAAGTCCCGATAGAGCTGAAAATAAATCATATCTAATATTTTCAGATATGATTTCAGGGTTCTCTTTCATAGAAAGGACTAGTGTATCCAGCATTGATCTTAAGAAAGTATCTGATCGACTTCTATTGAGATCTTGGGCTCCATCTTGAACAACTTTACGATAGAAGTAAACTTCATTAGCCCGTCTCTTTTCTGCTTCATTCTTGGAGCCTTTAACTTCATCATAATTTTCACGCAACTCAAAGTGATCAATAGGATAGCGGTATGAAGTAAAGTAAGGAACCTTATCTAAGAAGCTCGTAAAACGGGCCTTAAAAGAAAGGAAGAGATATTTAGATTTGGTTTTAATAGACAAACGATAGGCATCATCTCTGCTATCTTCAAATAACTCTTTAAAGGAAACTAACTTCTTCAAGTCACTTTCAAGAGAGTTGAGTTCTTTTTTTAAAAGCGAAAAATTTTTAATTTTAGATAAGACTTTCTTTTGCTTCTGTATCCAAACTCTCTTAACTTCAAGCTCTGGAATAAAGCGATTAAGTGTTTTCCTATCTAGTTTTTCGTCAACAGTTCTAGGGAGATAGTGTCCATCACCTCTAAAGGCCTTAAATAATTTCCAAAATTTTTCTTCTGTTCCAGGACGACAAATCTTTTTAGAAAAAGTACTATGATGTTTCCAATATTCTGAGGTCAATGATTTTCGGCTATTTTTTACTTTTCTTGAAAATTCTTGCCACTGACTTCTTTCAACTTCTTTAGCACTCACTACTGAGTTCAGCAATGAGCAAAGAGCAACTATTAATATCAGAAATGAGTTCAAACTTCTCACTTTATGAGTCTACTTTTTTCAAACTCTTAACAAAATCAGACTTCCATAAGCCTAGGCAAGTTCCATTACTAAGTATCAGCAATACTCTTTGCTTATTCGCGAGATTATTAATAGCACTTCTCAGACCATTTAAATTCTCACAAAGCTGAGCATTAATATTCGAGTGACCCAGACCTTCAACAAGCAGCTTGTAATCTAAGTTCTTCGCTGACTTTACACTCGTATCCCTTAGAGGTTTTGCAAAGATGACGTGGGAGCTCTCTTTTAATGCATCAAAGAACTCTTCTTGAAATATATTACTTCGGGCCGTTGCAGAATTGGGCTCCAGAATTACAATAATTTCCTTATCTGGAAATCTCATCTTCGTTGCCTCAACAGTGCAGGCCACACTACGCGGATGATGAGCAAAGTCATCTATCACTAAGCAATCTTGATAAGTACCCCTTACTTCTTGCCTTCTCTTAACAAAGCTTAACTCTGAAACTGCATTCTTAATATTTACCTCAGAGAATCCTTCATTTAGAGCATACAGGATACAAGAACTTAGATTTAAAATATTATGTGGCCCAATGATATTGGTCTTAAACTCTATTGTCTGCTCTTTAAAGGAGAGCTCAAATAGTGTTCCTGCTTCACTTTGCTCAATAATTTTAGGACCATTTTGTGACTTTGGCCCGTACAGTAACCATTCTAAAGAAGAGCACTCACTTTGAAGATCTTCAATCGATGGATACTCATTATTAGCTATGACCACCTTTTTAGGCTCTTTGAGTATCACTCGAAACTCATTCTTAATGGCCTCTAAATCATCAAAGATATCAGCATGATCGAATTCAAGAGAAGTTAAAATTAAATTATCAATAGAGTAACTTCTAAATTTTGAAAATTTTTCAAAGTAACAAGAATCGTACTCATCAGATTCAATAAAGAAGTACTTCCCCGCTCCTAATTTTGACGAAGGCCTTCCCTCTAGCACACCACCTATGAAGTAGCCGCAATCTTCTCCAAGCTTTTCAAAGATCTGACTTAAGAAATAAGTTGTTGTGGTTTTCCCGTGAGTTCCGGCAACTCCAGTAACATTCATATCTTTGAGAACCAGAGACCCTAAGAGACTTGGGAAAGAACAAAAAGGAACACCACATTCTTCAATCGCCCGAGCTTCATCACTCAATCTAGGAACAACATTTCCAACAACAACTAAATCAAAGTCAGCAAGTACTGAGTGGTCAAAGTCATTCAAGTCATGCAATTTAATGCCGGTACTTTCAAGATAGCTAGACATAGGTGGGAAATAATTAGTATCCCCCCCTTCTACATTTATCCCTGTCTCTTTAAGCAGACAAGCTGCAGCTCCCATTCCAGTTCCACATACTCTATAAAAGAAGACATTCTTAATTTGATCTTTTCTTTTACTTAAAGCATTTTGATCAAGCATATTTTTTAAATTCACAAATACCTCATTTCTACTCAGAGCAGTAAACTTACCGACGGTGTAATTATACACCGCTACTGGAAAGGAACTCAAGCAGCACGCCTAAAGGCGCGTAGCTTGAACCTTAGTACCATTCGGGTATACAAGTCTTTATGTGAGTTTTCAATTCTTGAAAACTCAAACAGAAGGACTATACACCGCTACTGGAAAGGAACTCAAGCAGCACGGGCCAGAGTCTTAGTACCATCCGGGTATTCAAATCTTTAGGTGAGCTATCAAGATTCTTCCTGCTGAAACATAGCTGCTAAGACTTAATGTAATGAGCTCCAAACGACTTGTCCCAAATCTTTGCGAACTAAACTGAGATGCTTGCGATTATACCAATACTTCTTAGTTGCATTAGTAAGCAGGAACCAGCCCTTTCCTGACTCAGCATCTATCCATACGCTTGTTCCTGTAAAACCAAGATGGCCAAATGTCATTTTTGGAGCGCCAATGCCAGCAAGTGTATTAGAACTGTCACTAACGGTATCCCATCCGTTTAAGAATCTATCGTGATTTCTTTGGGAAAAACCACTCTCAATCTGCTTAAGAAGAGATACTTTTTTTTCTAGATTAAATAAACTCTTAAGTAATCCTTGAGAAGTAGCAAATAGACCGGCATGAGGACAGAATTGATTTATTTTAAAGCAATTATCATCATTCACTTGGCCGTTGATAATCGCCCTCTTTCTAAAACCAGTATCTGCACAAATTGAATTCTTGGGTAAGTCCTTCCAAAAGAGGAGTTCTTTATCCCAATAGAAAGAACTTAAATTTTTTAACTTTTCTCCCGTCTTTTCTTCTATCTCTAGCATCAAGCGAAGCATCGAGAGGTCTGAATAATCTGTACCACTTTTGCTTATCTCGTATTGACCAACAGTAGCTTGCCAGCTCTTGCGACCAAGTATTGCCCAACGAGGAAGGCCACCTCTATGCTCTAAAAGAAGTTTTAATTTTGTATCGAAGAGTTCGGGGGATTTACTAAAGAGCGCTCCCATTGTTAACGGCTTAGTGATACTGGCCAAGTCATAGTAGAAGTGAGGAATCTCCCTTTGTTCTCCTTTATGAGTCTCAAAACCATCACTCTCAAATGTTCTTAAATTAAAGACGTAGAAAGAGGCATGATCGAAGTCTTGATCACACCAAGAGTCCAAGAGAATTTTCTTTGCTTTGTTAATCAAATTTTAAAGCCGCTTGAGCTGCTGCTAAACGCGCTATTGGGACACGAAAAGGAGAACAGCTAACATAGTCTAGCCCGTTAGAATGGCAAAATTCAACAGAGCGAGGGTCTCCCCCGTGCTCTCCACATATCCCCATATGCATAGACTTATTAGTTGAGCGTCCTTCTTTTACAGCGTGAGCAACAAGAAAGCCCACCCCACTTTGATCAAGGCTAACGAAGGGATCTTCTGCATAAATACCATTTCCTAAGTATTCCGGAAGAAATTTCCCAGCATCATCACGAGAAAGCCCATAGGTCGTTTGAGTGAGATCATTTGTTCCAAAAGAAAAGAAGTCTGCGCTCTTTGCAACTTCTGCGGCCGTAATCGCAGCTCGAGGCAACTCAATCATCGTTCCGATTTTATAGTCAAGTTCGATGCTAGATCCTTTATCACTTTGAAGAAGTGACTTTATCAAAGCCTCAGAGCGCTTCACTAGGAAAGAAAGCTCCCGTGCTTCTGAAACAAGGGGGACCATAATTTCTATTTTAGGATTAAGGCCATCGTTCTTGGCCACTATTGCAGCTTCAATAATTGCTCTAACTTGCATCATATAAATTTCAGGATAAGTAATCGCCAGACGGCAACCTCTGTGCCCGAGCATTGGGTTGAATTCATGAAGCTTTTCAATCCGTTGCTCTACTTCATCAAGATCTACTCCTAAGTGCTCGGCCAGCTCACTCTTCTCTTCAGCAGCATGAGGCAAAAACTCGTGCAAGGGAGGATCTAATAATCTTATATTGACAGGCCTATTACCCATCACTTTATAAATGCCTAAGAAGTCTTCCTTTTGAAAAGGAAGAATTGTAGCAAGGGCCTTTTCTCTATCTCTACGGTTCTGGGCAAAGATCATCTCTCGCACGGCCAGGATTCTCTCTGGTTCAAAGAACATATGCTCAGTTCGGCACAGACCAATCCCTTCTGCCCCAAAGCGAAGTGCGACTTGTGCATCTTCAGGATTATCGGCATTAGTGCGAATTCCTAGTTTACGATACTGATCGGCCCATTTCATAAAAGTTGAAAACTCATCACTCAGTCGTGCAGCTATAGTCGGAACTACACCTTTCATGACCTCACCGCTACCACCATCAATAGTCAGAGAATCACCATCTTTAAAAACCTCTTTGCCGATCTTAACCGTACATTTTTCATAATTAATTTCAATATCACTACAACCTGCAACACAAGGCTTTCCCATACCTCTGGCAACAACTGCAGCATGAGAAGTCATCCCTCCTCTTGCTGTTAGTATCCCCTGAGAGGCCACCATCCCAGCGATGTCCTCAGGAGAGGTTTCTTTTCTAACGAGGATAACTTTTTCACCTGCCGTTGCTCTTATCCCTGCTATTTCAGAAGTAAAAGTAATGATTCCAGATGCTGCTCCAGGAGAAGCCGGAAGACCTGAAGTGAGAATGATTTTTTCTGCTTCTGGATCTAAACGAGGATGAAGAAGTTGATTGAGATCTTCTGGGTCAACTCTAAGGAGAGCTTCCTTTTCCGATAATATGCCCTCACTCACTAAATCTGCAGCTATTTTTATGGCCGCAGCAGCAGTCCTCTTACCATTTCTAGTTTGGAGAATATAGAGTTCCCCTCTTTCAATAGTGAATTCAATGTCCTGCATATCTTTATAGTGGATTTCTAGTTTCTGATAAATATCTACCAGGTTCTGATAAGTATCAGGCTGAACTTCTCTTAAAGTTTTTAAACTTTTATTAGATTCATTCTTAGAAGGATCGTTGATAGGCGCTGGTGTTCTAATTCCGGCCACTACATCTTCACCTTGGGCATTCATTAGGTACTCACCAAAGAATAACTTTTCACCAGTGCTTGGATCTCTTGTGAAGCAAACTCCGGTTCCAGAATCTTCACCCATATTACCAAAGACCATTGATTGAACATTAACGGCAGTTCCCCAATCATGGGGAATTTCATTTATTTCACGATACTTTATCGCTCTTTGATTATTCCAAGAACCAAATACTGCGGCGATAGCGGCCCACAATTGCTCTAGAGGCTTGACAGGAAATGACTCTCCAGTTTCCTGAAGAATTATATTCTTATAGACACTCACTAATTCTCGCCAATCTGAAGCCGTTAACTCCGTATCTTCCTTTGCTCCTCTGGCCTCTTTTAAATCTTCCAAAGTTGATTCGAGCATAGACACATTAAAGCCCATAACGACATTAGCGTACATTTGAATAAATCGCCGATAAGAATCCCAAGCGAATCTTTCGTTCCCTGTAAGCTTAGCTAAAGCTTGCACAGATTCATCATTCATTCCTAAATTTAAAACAGTATCCATCATTCCAGGCATAGAGGCCTGAGCTCCCGAACGAACACTAAAGAGCAGTGGGTTCTTATCATCCCCAAATTTCTTACCTGTTTCGGCCTCTACTTTAATAAGAGCACTTTCCACCTGTTTTCTAATTTCAGGATTTATAGTCTTATCTTGCTTATCAAAATCAAGACAAGCTTCAGTTGTAACAGTAAAGCCAGCAGGAACTGGCAGGCCAAGAGAACACATTTCCGCCAGATTAGCACCTTTGCCACCAAGCAAAGCTTTCATACTACGATTGCCATCAGCTTCATTAGCACTAAAGTTATAAACCCACTTTGTCATAGGAAGTCCTTAGAATTTTAATTTGTCTCTTAAGTAATTTGATACCTGATCAAGGGCCACTCTTTCTTGAGTCATCTGATCCCTATCGCGAATAGTAAC
>CALHBL010000039.1 GCA_937930825.1 uncultured Bacteriovoracaceae bacterium | reverse complement strand
GACTTGAACTTTTCTTCCAACTTGTTGTCCATCTTCATTGCAAACATTTTCAAAAGATATCTTTGCCTTTTCATCTTCTACCAAGCACTGAGCAATTGCTAGGTCAGTATGCCCAACCATTCCGGCCTGCATTCCCTTCGTTTGACGAATAAAGTCTTTAGAGTACTCGCTGCCTGAGTCAAAGAAATCAATGAGTACTGTTCGTCCTAACTGCCTTACATTGATGCTTAGAAACTTCTTTGGATTATCAAAGTCATAGTTTTCGATAGCATCAATAAGGAGATTATAGAAGGCCTGTTCTATATTTTCCCTATTTCCATAGACATAGGTTTCTTCAGTATTTATATCTAGCCTAATTCCCTGAGTAAAAACTTTAGATGAGACGAGGTCAATAACATTTGTAATAGAGTTCTCTAATTCAAAATTTTCTTGAATACTAGTTTCTACCTCTTTCTCTTCATTTTGATTCCAAACTTTATCAACCTCTTGGGAACTGAGAGTCATAGATGGGTTTACAAAAGCAGGGGCTTTTGATTTTTCTACAGTCTCTACTCTATTCTCTGCTCCAATATGTCTCACACTTTGTTCAAAAAGTGCTGAAAGCTGAGTTAACCTACTCCTTTGCAGGGCAACCTTAATGAGGGGTTTAATTGCATCTAGGGAAGTATTACCACTGGCGATCAATAAATTTGTATCTTCTTTTAGGTCATCATTCTCTATGGTTCTACTGCTGCTGCTAAAGAAGTCCATTAGAAAGAGAAGAGGTATGAAAGCAGCAATGGCATAGAATATTTTACCAATAACAGATTTTGTTGCAGAGAGTGAACTTCTCTTCTTTGAAAGAGATTCAAAAATTGTTTCTTTCTTAATTTCGAATTTTTCGTAGCGGCTACTTATAGCACTTAGTAATACATTCTCAGGATTTCCCTCAAATAGTCCTTGCTCCCCAGTTGCGATAGCTTTTTGATGAAACCAGCTCACATCATTTACAAGAGCATTAAGGTTCTCAAGGGAGTTTACATTTTCTAAGTCTAACTTTTCGTAAAGGCCAATGACCTCTCCGAAGCACTCTTCTGTTGTCATCATAAATTGCTTATTTAAATAATCAGAGCTATCCCCTATCAATCTTGCTGTATAGGTATTATGCGCTCTGGTGCTACAGGTCTGTAGGCCTTCCTGGAGCGAGAGAATTTGGTTCACTGTATTAGAATTACTTTGCAGCCAAAGAGAAGTACCAACTAAAGAGAAAAGTCCTATAAAAGACAAGAGTTTTAATTTTCCTTCAGATGTTTTTAGGAACTGGGCCCTCATGGACTAAACCTTAGTTTAAATGCTTCAAGGCGGGCGCTATGGCCCACCTATGTATGTTACAGGGACATGCGCCATAGTCAAGGATGGGAGTATTTGCCTATTTTACTTTAACATTTTCTTAACGCAATTTAAGCTATTTACGGGCCTTACCATTAGCATTTGAGCTCTTACATGTTAGAGTCCAGCTAAGATGATGACTAGATCCAGATTCATTCAAGCAGCCTTGGCTTCTCTTTGCCTTCACTTCCTCTTCCTTGGATGGTTAGCTTCTTCACAAGAAAGAAAGCTTTCTGCTCAGAAAAAGAATCCATTTGATAGAGCAATGAAAGTTGAGTCACTTTCTCCTGAGCAAATAAGGAAATACCGCACTCTTGGAGTTCGAGGAGGAAAGAAGAAAGGGAACTTAATTCCTATTGTTATAAGTTCAGCAAAGAATAAGAAGAAAATTAAATCCAAGACTCTCAAAAATTCAGAAGGAAATCCGCAAGGTCCTTTGCAAAATAAAAAAGATATATCCTTAAGAAATTTATCTGCTCCTTTGGATTATGAGAAAATAATTAATCAAAAAGAGAAGGTAAAGATTGGGGATAAGAATAAGGACTTTTCTAAAGAAAATAGCACTCTGACTATTGATCAAAGAAAAGCTATTATCAAGAAAGAAATCATCGCAGCAGAGAACGGCCTCCCCCTCACCTCCCTTCGCTCTTCACAAACTGTAAATAACTTCCGAAGACAGGCCCGCTTAAGAAATGGTCTTTTAAAAGAAATGGGGACTAATTCTACAATGTCTGAAGTTCTTAGTAATACTAACTTCAACCTCCACTTTGAACCCCCTGAGGGAGTTTCTGAAGATGAACTTAACTCCACTGAGAAAATTTACTACTCCTTTCAAAAGAGGACATTTATTGGCTATGTGAATTCGTTCTACTCTACTTATCAAAGCATAGTTCTTAAACGTCCCACGCTACTCAGTATTTTGAGAAGTGAGAGGCATTTAATGACTGGAAAAGTCATTTTTGATATTGAAGGTAATATAATGAGAATTCAAATCTTGAGAAGCTCGTCTAATGACGACCTTCATGAGCTCTTTGAAACAACCCTGAGGAATATACGATCCCTCCCCAATCCACCTAAGGACCTTGTGAAAGGCCGTGAAGAATTCACTATTTACTATCAATTGAGAATCAATTAAATGATGCCTTACCTAAACTGTCCACTGAAGAAGGAAGTAGATAAGAAGTGCCAGGAGTAGACCCTGAAGAATGAACTTAAGGATCAGCTTATTACCAAAAACGTCTCTAAGAGAAGTTTTTAAAAATAGTAGCGGTCTAAACTTCTTTTTGTCCTTATTGAAATCAAATACTCTATTTTGGAGGCGAAGAGCATCTTTTAGCTCGGACCTAATTTGAGAGGAGAGCTCAGTTGGAACTCGTATACTGGGAATCAATTGGCGAACCCTTTGACTCCTCCATGAAGTCGCCTGCGCAATATCTTGACAGATTTTACACTCTACAACGTGTCTATCATAGAAGGCACTCATACTTTCGGACTGACCTTCCATTACAGCGATGAGGTTTCGGGAGTACATACATTCAGCATTATTTTGCTCTTCCAAGATCCCTAAATAGAGTGGGCCATTTTCCTTACTGTAGAGGTAGCGAGTTTCTTTATTGTTACTCAATGCCTCTCCCTTTGGGGGCGAGAACTCACTGACATATCAAAGAGCTTCCCCCTAGCAACATTCAAGGCCCCATAGAGCTCATCCCAGCCTAAATTGAGGGCCTGAGCTATTTCTTCAATACTCCACTCTCTCTTTTCTTTAAGAAAAGTCACTGCCCTTTGCTCAAGGGTTAATCTATAGAATGGCCCTTTTATAGATATTTTGAAGTCTCTTTGCCTCGATAGCGCAAGATCGTAAATAGCAAAAACATAGCGGGACTCTAGTTCAAAACTTG
>CALHBL010000038.1 GCA_937930825.1 uncultured Bacteriovoracaceae bacterium | reverse complement strand
GGGTGGAATGCATTTTTCTGGCCAGATCTATACCTGCAGTAATATTGCCCCACTGATCACTTCCCCCCATCTGTAAAGTAACACCGTGCTCTTTACAGAGGTGAGCAAAATCATAGGCCTGAAGCATCTGATAGCTAAACTCAGTATAACTGATTCCGCTTTCACTACTTAAGCGAGACTTCACAGAATCCTTAGCAAGCATCTCACTCAAGCGAAACCTCTTACCGACAATTCTTAGAAAATCAAGAAAGGTAAACTGACTCATCCAATCTAGGTTATTAACGACTACCGCCGCATTTTCACCTTCAAAGGAGAGGAATTTTGAGAGCTGATTCTTTATGGCCTCTACATTCTTATGAAGTGTTGCCTCATCTAAGAGATTACGCTCAGCACTCTTACCCGAAGGGTCACCTATCATGCCCGTTGCCCCGCCGACTAAAATATAGGGAGTGTGCCCGGCCCTTTGCATCCTCATCATGGTTACCACTCCCAGAAAGTTTCCTATCTGGATCGAAGAAGAAGTAGGATCAAAGCCCACATAGAATTTGAGCTTCTCTCCATCGATAAGCCCATCTAATTCTTCGTGGGAAGAAATTTCAACAAGGCCTCTAGCACGTAAGTCGGCCGATAAAGAAGTCATTTTTAGTCCAGTTGTAAATGGTGAAAATTAGCTCAGGCCAGTATTGTCTAAAGCTCTTACTCGTTTGTAAATCTAAAATTCTTTGTCCAATAGAAATCTTCCACTCTTATACCTGTGTCCAGTTAAAAAATCTTTAGAAAAAGGGTAAATCAGGCATAATGGGTAGGTGAAAGACAAAGACAATAACGATTACGACATTGTGGTAATTGGCGCCGGCTTCGCAGGCCTCACCTTTGCCGCCACTATGGCCCAGGAAGGGAGGCGCGTCGCAGTTCTTGAGTCCCACTCTCTAATAGGAGGGTGCGCAAGCTACTTTAAGAGAAAAGGCTTCCACTTTGAAGTTGGGGCAACCACTCTTTCTGGACTAGCTCCTGGGAGAACGCTGTGGCGTCTTTGTAAACTCCTTGATTTAGAGCTTCCTACCAATCCTCTTCAAATACCGATGGCAATCACTTTAAATAATAAGCAAGTGATTAAGCGCCATCGCGATCACTCGAGCTTTATTAAAGAGCTTAATAGAGTCTTTCCTGGGCATCAGCATGATTTCCTGTGGAATAAGCTTAGAAAATGGGAAAGAGATCTTTGGAAAAGTCTCTTCGCGGCACAAAATTTTCCGCCCAAGAGTTTTAAAGACATAAGAAAACTCATCAGGCCCTCTGTTCTTAATAAAGCGCACTTAGGGCCACTTGCCTTCATCCCCCTAGTTGATAAATTCTCTAGAGAGATGCAAGAAGACCAACTCCTCACCGAGTTCTTTGATGAACAACTTATGATCTCTACCCAATCTTCTTCAAAGGAAGTTCCTACTCTCTTGGCTTCCATGGGCATGACCTACCCAGAGGATATGCACTATATCTATGGCGGGGTGACCACTTTTGCCCAAATACTGAGAAAGAAAATTGAGTCTCTTGGCAGTGAAGTTCATACTCGCCACAAAGTCATCACTATTGAAAAGCAAAACTCTGGCTTCAGGCTTACTTGCTCAAGGGGAAGTAAAGAAACTCACCTCAAAGCTAAAATTGTCGTGTCCTCAACCCCCATTTGGAATACCGCAGACCTCTTTGCCGATAAGGAAGTAAAGAAAAAATTCTTAGTTAAAAAAGAATCACAGAAGAAAGGACTTAGCGCTGTAGTGGCCAACATTGCAATTAAATATCGTGAACCTATAGAGATACTCTACCATCAAGTCCACTACCAGAATCATTCCGTCTTAGGTAAAGGCTCCTTCTTCTTCTCTTTTAGTCACCCTCATGATCAAAAACGCGCTCCAGAAGGCCACCAGGCCATCACTGTTTCTACTCATACGGCCCCAGAAGTCTGGCAAGAAGCTCATGACAGCGGAACTTATGAAGAATTAAAGAGTAGAGTTCTGGCCGATATTTTAGAACGCTTTAAAGAACGCTTTGGCGCTGAGCACGAAATAGTCTTTGCCTCATTGGCAACCCCCCACACCTTTGAGCACTATACCCAAAGATTCAAAGGCCGGGTGGGTGGACTCTCTCATAATAGAGAAAATAATATCCTTACCTTTCCTTCCCAAGAAACCCCCATTAAAAATTTCTACCGCATAGGAGATACCACTTTCCCTGGACAGGGAATTGTCGGCGTGGCCACAGGGGCCCTCATCCTTGCAGGGAAGCTCTCGGGTAAGAACTTCCTAGAGTAATAGATGCCTTTAAATAACAGCCTATAGAGTATATCTCTCTAGAAGCGTCTTTAAGGAGTAGAGGTTTATTTGCAGCTCGGAAATTAATTGAGTTTCAATGGCCTCACTATTATAGAGCTCTCCAATGCCCGGGGAGTTATATAAGTTAGAGAGCAACTCGTGCTCAACTAAGTCATAGGCCCTAGAGTTTGGGCCAATTAACTTTAAGAGAAGATTTAATTTTTCTCTAAATACAAAAATATGAATATTAGAATTATGGTTTTCTAATGGTATCTCTTTACTATTGCGGATCAATCGATCAGAAGCCTCTTCTAAGAGAAGGAGTACCTCCTCTGACTTCTTACCAAAGGGGTCAATGAACCTGCCCAGAGGTCGCATTCCCTTTTGAATTTGCTTAAAGAATTTATCCAAACTATCAGTAACAGTTGTTACCTTATTGGCCTCTTTGGAATACAGAGAGTGAATGAGTATATAGGACTGAGGCCTTTTGAGCTTATCTTTTAATTCATCAAATTTGTCTCTATTATTAAAGCTCCATCTTCCTGTTGTTTCTCCCTCTTGAAAGAATAACTTCAACTGGCACTGCCTCTCTCCCTCAAACTGCAGGACGCTCGATCCATAAGAATTCTCACCTCCGACACCGGCCATATCTCCTCCGGCCAACCGCTCTAACCTACTTAGGTTTAGATTCATATCTTCAATTCTAGGAACAACTCTATCAAGAACAAAAGAGTTCTCGACTTTACAGTTAACAACTTCAAATCTTATATTTTCAATAGCTCGACCATCCTTTCCTAAAACCTGATCTCGAGCATCTCTTCTTAGGTCTTCCACGCCTCTCTTTTCTAAGACTCTATCAACCCACCCCTTAACCACAAGGGCCGGAATCGCGAGGGCAATAATGGGAGAATCATCAGAGCGGGGGTTAGTTGTTAGAATAGGAACATTTCCTAGTCGGTGCTTCAAGTATTGATGAGAGATGAGTCCAGCATACTTCATGCTTCTTGGATTAATAACGGCG
>CALHBL010000037.1 GCA_937930825.1 uncultured Bacteriovoracaceae bacterium | reverse complement strand
TAAGACAGTTAAGAAAAGGGCCTATGGATATCGAAATATGGCCTATTTTAAGCTCAAGATACTACAAGTATGTGGTTTCCTGAACTCAAACTATGTCTCAATGGACTTTCAATGACTTCAACTTTTTTGATATAGAGACTAGGATTGACTAATAATTATCCATGTCTTGAAAATTATATAAAATAAGAAAAGCTAAGACGACCCACTGATATGATGATCTTACTTTAGAAAATTTAACATCCAACACAGTGAGGTAAAAATGAAGAAAATGATCTTAATCTCAGCAGTAACACTTCTTAGCCTAGTAAGCACTAACGCAAGAATAACTTCAAATGATACTAACCCAGCAACTGGTTTTATTGCTCAAAAAGAAGCTAAAACTGTCATCAGATCTTTCAGATTTGATATTGATCATTGTATGAAAAACCTCGAAAAAGCTCCTCATGGAGTAGCTTGTCTATTTGCTGATAATCGTGTGGATACAAAGAATGACGTTGCACTTGCTTCAAGAGATTATGCGCCTGTGGTACCAACAACTTTAGAAGATGAAAATATTAGTATTTATACAACTCATCTAGCAAATGGTTACTCTTTACATATTAATCTCCAGGCTTCAGCAAACCCTTGGGATTATAAGCTTACAAGTGTAGAAGATGGGGTAAGCTTTTTAGAGAGCAATAGAGAAGCTTTTAAAGGCCTCATTATTGAATCAGCAGTAATTGTTAAGCAATAATTAAAAAATACTAAAAATCAAAGGTAGGGTTACAAATAGTGGCCCTACTTTCAACTTCACTTAAGCTACTCTATTATCCTAATAACTTATTACAACTTTAATTTAGAAGTCATAAAAACGCACCACACAACTACATCTTATTATAAATATGCATCCCCTCTTGATTTTTTCAGTTATGCTAGCGAAAACTCATTACTGCTACCAGACATTTCCCTGCCTTTTAGGATAGTATGAAGCCCAAAACATACGTTTTACTACGCTTTGCAAAACCTTCAAGAGAGCTCCTTATGCCAAAGAAAATGATCGGTGATCCTCATTCCATAACTGAAAGTCTCGTTCCCCAATATATCAGAGACCTCAAGGTGTACCAAGCTGGTAAGCCTATTGATGAACTCGCCAGAGAGAAAGGTCTTACAAAAATATCGAAACTCGCTTCAAATGAAAATCCCTTGGGGCCTTCGCCCTTTGCTATTAAAGAGATGACCAATACCCTGTGGGATATTCACCGCTACCCAGACATGCATGCCTTTGCTCTAAAATCTGCTCTTTGTGAGCTCTATTCTTTGAAGCCTGAAAATATCGCTCTTGGAAATGGAAGTGAAGGAATTATGGGCTATATTGCAAGAGCATTCCTAAGCCCAGGCCTTGAAGTTATAACATCTGAGAATACTTTTATAGGATTCTATATTTTGGCCAGAAGTGTTGGGGCCAATTTAAACTGCATCCCTTTAACTGAAGACTACCGTTTTGATGTTAAGGCGATGGCCAGTGCCATCAATGAGAAAACGAAAATCATCTACATCGCCAATCCGAATAATCCAACGGGGACTTATATAACGAAGACCGAGTTTGATGGACTGATGGAACACGTGCCGGATCATGTGCTGGTTATTTTAGATGAAGCTTACTTTGAATACGCAAATGAGTTTGATGATTACCCAGACTCAATGGATTACCGCTATGACAATGTCATTACTTTAAGAACTTTTTCGAAGGCTTACGGCCTAAGTGGTATACGAGTGGGTTATGGCTTTGGCCATGAAGACCTTATTAAGAATTTAAATAAAGTGAAGCTGCCCTTTGAGCCCAACTTAATGGCCCAGAAAGCTGCGATCGGTGCATTGAAAGATAGGCCGCACCTAGAGAGAACACTCTCCACTAACAAAGAACTCTTAGATGAGTGTGTCGCCTTTCTAGAAAAGAATGGTCTTGCTCCGCTTAAGTCAGTAACCAACTTTATAACTATAAGAACGGGATCGACAGAAGCCAGTGATTACCTCTTTAATGAACTCCTTAATAAAGGTGTTATTATTCGTCCGCTAAAGGCCAATGAGATGCCAGACTTCGTTCGTATCTCCATTGGCACTAAAGAAGAAATGGATCACTTCTATAGTGCGATGAATGAAGTTCTCCCCGATTATAATGAAAAATTCAGAGGTCAAAAATGAAAATTTGTAACTACTCGTACTCCTCACCCTTTCTCAATCAAAGGCGTATAGGCATCATCACTAAAGATAATGTCCTCATCGACCCTTCACTTTGCTTTCAATTAGAGTATCAAAGAGAAGGCTTTGCTAATTTTGAAGAGCGAGCTGAATACAGATGCCCCACCTCTCTTTCCAGACTATTAAAGACTTCAGAAAAACCCCTGGATACCCTGAACGAAGGTTATGCTCTCTTCCTATTCTTTCAAAAAGTGGGAATCAATCAATTAGCTGATGGCACTCCTATTTCTTTCAATCTCAAAAGTGAAAAGAATATTCGCTTCCATGCTCCCCTAGATAAGATATCTACCTATCGGGACTTCTATGCTCATGAAAAGCATGTCAAAAAGGGATTTGAAAAACGCAAAGAGCCTGTACCGCCAGCTTGGTATGAAATACCTGCTTACTATAAAGGCGCAACTGAAGGTTTTATAGGCCCTGAAGAAGAAGTTCTCTGGCCTTCTTATACCAATATTCTCGATTATGAATTGGAAATGGCGATCATCATTGGCAAAGATGGCAAGAATATAAAAGAAGGCGATGCCCTTGATCATATCTTTGGTTATACAATTTTAAATGATATTTCTGCCCGAGATATTCAGAAGAAAGAAATGTCCATTAGACTAGGCCCTGCCAAAGGAAAGGACTTCTGCTCTGTTATTGGGCCTTTCATTATTACGGCCGATGAATTTGAAGGCAAGGAGCCTAATCTTAAAATGCAGGCCCGTATAAATGGCGAGCTTTGGTCGGAGGGCATGTCCGGAGACAGTCACTATACCTGGGCGCAAATGGTGGCCCATGCTTCTAGTGAAGAATTTGTTGTTGCAGGAGACCTCATGGGATCAGGCACAGTCGGTACAGGCTGCGGACTAGAAATTGATAAGTGGATTCAACCTGAAGACACAATAGAGCTCGAAATTGAAAATATTGGTATCTTAAGAAATAAGATAGGCAAGAAACAGCAGAGGTTATAATGGAAAGTTTCAAAGCAAGTGGGACTTATACTAAGCAGGCCCATGTAAAAATACCAGAAGGCACCTACGAAGAAGAGCATGGAAGAAAGGGATTCTTTGGCCGCGTTAGCCAGATCTATCATGAGCACCCTCCTGTCGCTTGGTCTAAAATCGAAGGAGATCTTAAACCAAGACTTCTTCCTTCCACTTTTTCGCAGAATGAAGATCAGTTTAATCCGGTGCTCTTTAATAACGACTGCGTGGTAAGCACCGGCCTATTTAAAAATGACTTTGCTACCTTCTTTAGGAATGCCGATTTTGATGAACTCTACTTTGTTCATGAAGGACACGGCAAAGTTGAGACAATATATGGCCCCCTAGACTATAAGAAAGGGGACTATATTAATATCCCCAGAGGAACTACTTACAAGTTCTATATTAAAGATCCAAGTAAATTTCTTTTGATAGAATCCCGCTCGGAATTTGAAGAACCTAGCAGAGGAATCTTAGGACCTAATGCTCTTTATGATCAAACGGCGATTAAGACTCCAGAAGCTGCAATCGGCACTGAGCAAGATAAGAAAGAGTATAAGCTTGTCATTAAGAGGCTTGGAAAACTCACAACTCTTACCTACCCTTTTAACCCCTTAGATGCGAAAGGCTGGAAGGGCTCTGTTTACCCGAAAGTTTTAAGTATCTACGACTTCTGCCCGATCATGAGTCACAAGTATCATATCCCTCCATCGGGCCATACGACTTTTGTTGCTCATAACTTTGTCGTCTGCTCCTTTGTTGCTAGACCTCTTGAAGATAGTAAAGAAGGAGTTCTCAAAGTCCCCTTCTATCATAGCAATATAGATTACGATGAAGTCCTCTTCTATCACGAAGGAGATTTCTTCAGTCGCGATAATATCGAAGCTGGTGCCTTTACCTTTCACCCCCAAGGAATTCATCATGGGCCGCACCCCAAGGCCTTTGAAAAAGCGAATGATAAGACCTTTACAAATGAGTATGCTGTCATGATCGATACCCGTTTTCCTCTTGAACCCACAACTTGGTTTAAGGAAAATGAGAATAAGAACTACTGGAAGAGCTGGATGGATAAGTAATGAAGAGTTTTAATACAGATGGTGATTTTAAAAATAATTACAAATTCTTAATAGGCAGTATTCTACCCCGGCCGATTGCCGTGATCTCCACTTTAAATGAAGATGGATCTAATAATGTTGCTCCCTTTTCTTTTTTTACGGCGGTTTCGGCAAGCCCGATGATTATAGCCTTTTCCCCTATGATTAAATCTTCTAATGGTCAGATGAAGGATACTCCTCGTAATATTTTTAGAGAAAAGGAGTTTGTCGTTAACTTTGTCTCCGAAAGTATCGTTGATAAAATTAACCTTACTTCCAAAGAGCTGGCCTATGGAGAAGATGAATTTCTCATCTCTGGGCTAACGCCCTTAGAGAGTGAAGTCATCAAGGCCAGAAGAATTAAAGAGAGTCCCATTCACTTTGAATGCGTCTATCGAGACCACCTCTCCTATGGAGATGAGCCAGGATGCGGTCAAATTATTACAGGAGAAGTAAAGAAGGTTCACATTAGCGAAGAGCTCTATGATGAAGGAAGAATAAATACGGACAAGTTCTCTCCGGTTGGAAGAGGCGCAGGCAATGATTGGATTCTGTGTGATCATCGCATTGAGCTTGAGCGCTTAATGGGCGCTCAAATACAAAAGTAATGAAAGCTTTACTCTATATAAGCCTACTTCTGTCTTTCTCCTGCGCGACCTCTTTAAGAGAAGATGATTGCAAGGAGCTTGAGTGGAAGCGTCAGGGCCTGCGAGATGCCTCCCAGGGCCTTTCTCAATCTATGTTCTCAACCTATAAGAATAATTGCCTACAAAATAGCTCCTATGAAGCCCAGCAAAGGGATTATAACTTAGGTTATCATTCTGGCTTGGGCCAATACTGTAATTATAGAATAGGAGTGATGCTAGGAGAGAGTGGGGCCATGATTAACCCAAATTGTAATCAAAAGCTTTATCCCAAATTCTTCGAGGGTTATCAGCAAGGTGTTAAAGCGGGCAAAAAAAAGGCCCTTCAAAAGAAGGGCCAAAGTTCTAATTAAGCATCTTTAATAGTTAGTGATTCATACATTTTTTCAAATGTTTTCTCTTCGCGAATAGCAAACATCAGATTATTCTTCATCTTATCATCCTTTCCGTAAAAAGATTTGATCTGATCCATATCTAATCCAGAACTCTTAGCAACTTCATCAAGCTTTTTGTCGAAGTCTTCATTAGTTGCTTCTATATTGTGTGATTTTGCAAAAGAGTCAAGGATGAGACCTGATCTCACTTGAAAAGAAGCCTTCTCTTCAAGATCACCTTGCCACTTAGAAAAGTAATCTTCCATCATCGTCTCATTGAAACCCTGCTGAGCAAGAGTTCTCTTAACATCTTCTTTCAGATGTTCTTCTTGTTGAGCAACTAGAGCTTTTGGAATATCAAATTTATTAACTTCAACAAGTTTTTCAAGAATTTCTTGATTGAGCTTTTGCTTAGTCGTTTTCTCTCTTTGCTCCATTATAGTTTTCTTATTCTTCTCTTCGAAATCTTTAACAGAGTCATAACCAAATTCTTTAGCAAGCTCATCAGTGAAATCAGGGTAAATCTTCTGCTTGATTTCAAGTAGCTCAACATGAAACTTCACATTAGCATCTTGAAGATCAGGTGCTTGATAATCACTTGGGAATGTTACTTCTAAAGTCTTCTTTTCGCCCTTTTTAAGGCCGATCATTTGTTCTTCAAAGCCTGGAATAAATTGACCTGAGCCAATCTCTAAAACGAAGTCTTCACCTTTCATATTTTCAGGTTTTTCTCCGTCAGGCTTTTCCCCTTCAAAGTTCATTACGGCAAACATACCATTTTCAAGTGCTGCCTTTTCATCAGTAACTTCAACCATCTCAGCTTTTGAAGCCAAGTAATTCTTTCTAGGCTCTTCCAAATCAGACTCTTTAAATTCAACAGCGTCTTTAGTAAATGAAAGGGATTCCATTCCTGTAATCTTAACTTCAGGAAAAACTTCGACTACAGCATCAAAGCTGATTGAAGTTCCAGCATCATATTTCATATTTTCAAGATTAGGGTAGCCAACCATACGAAGGTCTTCTTTCGTTACGGCCTCGTGTAATTGATTTTGAATAAAATTATTTAAGGCCTCATTCTCAACTTGTGGCCCATACATTTGCTCTACAACACTTAAAGGCGCTTTGCCCTTTCTAAAACCTTTAAGGCTAACAGTTTTTTGCTTCTTAACTAGAGCATTCTTTATTTCTGCTGTTAAATCTAGTTTTTCAAAGTTGAAGGCAAGTTTTCTAGTACAGTCATTCACATTTTCTAATTGGTAAGACATTTTCTTTCCTTAATATTTAGATATTCAATGGTATTTTATACCGTATATATATTTAGATTTAAAAACCAAGAATCTCTCTTAGCAGGGAGAAACTCTTTGGGTAATCAAAAAAAATCACATTGTAAGTGCTCGGAAAATTAGCGAGATTGAAGCCGTTTGTCAATTGATGGACTCCATGCGTCTTCATATTCAACATGGCTCAAATAAAGCCCATCTGGCTTAGCTGTTGGCGCAATCTTCAGCTCAGTAGTTGCTGTGAAGTGAGCCTCAATATCTGCCAGACTTACCCTTCCTCTGCCGCACTCTAGTACTGCAGAAACTAGCAGCCGTACCATTTGTTTTAAAAAGCCACTGCCTATAAAGCGAAACCTAATAAAAGACTCATCAAGAAAGATATGATCAAAACGATGCTCCGCTTCCATAATAAGATCAGCACTATAGAGGCTTCTTATTGTTGATGCTACTTCAGTACCCTTAGTAGAGAAATTCTTAAAGTCCTTCTCCCCAACTAAGCAGTTCAAGGCTTCGCGCATGAGTTGGTAATCGAGCTCATAATTATAGGGAGTCACCCGAGAATGAAGCAGAGGGTTTAACGTATCTCCAGTATGAACGATATAATCATAGCTTTTCCACAGAGCATCTCTAACAGGATGGAAGCCTTCGTCACATTCAAAAATTTCCAAGCATCTAATATCCCGAGGGAGCTGGGAGTTAAGTGCCCTTTTTAAAGAAGCACTAGCTATTTCAATGGGAAGAGTTATTTTACAAATTTGAGCAAGCCCATGAACACCAGAGTCTGTTCTTCCAGAGCCTAAGCTCCTTATTTCTTCACTCTTAGTTATTTTCTTGAGAACTCTATTTATCTGCCCCTGCACCGTCAGCAGTGTATGGGCCTGCATCTGCCAACCTTCGAAGCGGCGACCATCATAGGAAAATTTGGCCTTATAGGTATTCAAAGCTTAAACCTACTCCAAAGCTTACACCACTAATTGAAATATCATCCTGAAAATTTTCATATTTCTGATAACGGCCTTCAAGATTTATAAATATATTCGATATGTCATACTGACTATAAGTATCGAAGGCCATTTTCGTGGCGAACTTACTTAAGCTTATCTGGGCCTTAGCATGACCAAAGTATCCATAGCCAATTTGCCGTCTATACTTACCATCTTCGCCTTTTTCATCCCTTTCTTTATCACTTCGCGATTGATGAAGTCCTACTACTGATGGGCCAACCGCGACACTGAGCTTAAAGAACTCTCCTCTTCCTATATCTAGGCCAACTCTAAAATCCAGTGGAACTGTAAAGAGTTGAAACTTTACATTACTCTCTTGCTCAGCAGAGTTTGAAAATATTCCCTTTCCCTGGGAGTAACCAACTCCAAAACCACCGCCCCAAAATGGGCTAATGAATGATTTCGAAAAGTAATTATCAAAGAAGAGATGGAGGCTTCCCCCTCTGCGTGTCCCTTGTTCGGCATTATACGAGCGCTCAAAAACATTAGCTGAATCATCAACATCAAACTTATCTTGAATATAGGTGAAGGAAAAAGAGCTCGCTCCTTTAGAGTATACACTTTTAAATATTTCAGAGTTCTTAGACTCTAAAATATGCTCTCTATTATCCATTTCAAAAGGTGCACCTGATCCAAAAGATTTAATTTCTTCTTTGTCTGAAATCTTCTTATTCTTCAAGACATCTTTCTTACTTAGGGCAAAATCACCATTTTCAGAGGCCTTCCACTTATCATCAGTGTCATCTCTATTACCCATGACATGCTCACCAAAATTATAACGATCCTTCACATCATCAAGCTTGAGCGAGTCAGGATCTAGCTGATCAGGTAGAGCTATTCCAAAATCCTCGGCCATAACTTTAGTGAAAGTTAAAAGTAAGAGAAGACTAACTATCAGATTCTTCAGACCATTCAAAAGCATCACCAAATTCCTTTATTCGTAAAAGGTAATAGGCCAATGAGATTACTACATAACAGGCCATACCTAGTGCAAACATGATTTTATAGTAAATTACTGTGAGCGCAGCTCCTAAGAATAAAAAGATAAGGACTACTCTTTTCTTATTCTTTGCCATATGGGAATTCTTAAATGAATGAAATGGAATCGTTGTGATCATTAGAATGCCGTAAAAAGCAGTGTAGAAAAGCGCAAGGTAGGAGTACTCATCAATAATAGGAAACCTATCAGCGAGTAGAATGAGGCCTATAATCCCTAGTGCCGCACCCGGACTGGGCAGACCCTGAAAGAAGTCTGATCTAAATTTTGATAAATTGGCATTAAATCGAGCCAGCCTCAACGCAGCACAAAGTAAAAAAACGAAAGAAATAACCCCACCAAGTCTTCCATACTGATGGAGGTACTTGTGGAAGATAAGGAAGGCCGGGGCAACCCCGAAAGAGACCATATCACTCATCGAGTCAAATTGCTCACCGAAGCTAGACGATGTTCCCGTTAATCTTGCCACTCTGCCATCAACCGAATCAAAAATTGCGCCAAGTATTAGAATAATCGCTGCGTAATAGAGCTCCCCTCGCGTAGAGAGGATCATGCTTGTGAAGCCACAGGCCATATTCATCGCTGTAAAAGCATTAGGTAAAAAAAACGCTAGGCGTTTAGCGGTGCTCATTTGTCTTCCTTTATCAATTCATCATTTAAGCTGGCCATGATTGTTTGACCAGCAACTACCTCAAGACCATCTTCCACCAGTATCTCATAGTTTTTTGGTAAATAGAGTATAGTTGTACCTCCAAAACCAATAAATCCAAAATTGACCTGGGCCTTGCCCCTGTCTCCTGGAACAACCCTTATTTTAGGCCATAGCCCAGTTGGGCACTTCAGAGATTTAATATGGTAGGTATCACCACTTGAGTTTCGAAACTCTACACTTAGACGGTTCAGTTCGGTAAGACTTTTTTCCCATGCTTTTCCAAAATACCGATAAAAGCTCTTTCCCTCATAGAATGCTAAATTTATAACTTCCGATCTTATAGGAAGGTACATTCCCCCTTCTTTAAACCAAGAGCTAACGATTCCCACTTCATGGAAAACTTCTTCTGTATCTAAGTGAGGAGCATTGGGGCGAATATAGCTCACTCTTCCATTAACTGGTGAGTAGAAAATACCATCCTTTAAGGCAGAATCCTCCAAATGAGGCGGAGATAATCTTCTGAAAAATATAAAGTAGAGAAGAATAAAAAACAGAGCAACTGAAAGTAATATCCAGCTTCCAAATAACCACAGAACGACTAATAGAATAAATAGAATAGTAATACGGGAAGAGTTTATAAAAAAGCGCATCATAACACCTTCTTCAAAATTATGTCCTTAAGTTAGAAGCCTTAAACTCTTTGTCCAAAGGCCTAAAATAGAAAGGCTCTTTTCGAGAAGAATTTTTAATCACTTCATTAAAGATTTGTGTACTCTTACTTTCAAAGAGAGGGTATGTAGACTTAAATACTCTACCGCTAACCTCATCGCCAATATGAAAAATACTATCAGAATCTTCTAATTTTAAGAACTCATCATTGGAAATTAGGGCCTGTTCTTCTTCACCTTTTGACATTTTAAATGAGAAGAACTCATTCTTAAAGGCACTTGCAATAAACTGATAAGTATCTATACCTAGCAAGTAAGGGACTTCAAAGTGATAGAAGTTAATCACTTCGATATTTTCATTTTCTAGCACTTGAGCAAAGCCTTCAGCAAGTCTAATTCCCGTATAAGAGCCAGGTCCATTGGCGACTATGAGCCTCTTTATATCTTTGATCTTAATGCCATTATCAAGGAGCAAATTGTGAATCAAGCTATGGATTACTTGAGAGCCTTTTCTATTTTTAATAAGCTCGTAAGAAATCCAGTTGCACTCCTTATCAAGCAAGCCTAACTGAATAAAAGATGAAGTATCTAAGAATAATGAAACCTCACTCATTAGAAGAATCTACTAAAGTCATTAAATAATGCACCAAACATAAGTAGAAGCAAAAGTGATAGACCAACCTGCTGAGCGATTTCCATCTTCCTTCTTGAAATAGGTCCCCCGTTGAGGGCCTCAAGTATAATGAAGACAATGTGACCACCGTCCAGAACAGGAATTGGGAATAAGTTAATTACTCCTAGATTGACAGAAATCAACGCCATTAGCTGAAAGAAGTAAGACAAGCTTGTATTAAAAGAATCTGATGCAACCTTACCGATTGCAAGGGGTCCCCCAATAGTCTTAAAAGAAACTTCAGCTGTTATAAGTTTTTTAAAGCCTTCAAGAGTTTTAAAAATTGTCTCACCAGTCTTTTTAAAAGAAGTAATAAATGCCTCTCCAAAACCCTTTGGCTTGGTGTTCACGTAGTTCAGGGGCTGAAATATTCCAGCACTATAAACTCCAATAAGTTTAATGGCCTTTCCTTCAATATTCCTGATCTCTGGAACGAGCTCAAAACTCTTCTCTTCACCATTTCGCCATACTCTTACTTCAATTTTTTCTTCTTTCCATTTTTGCAGATTTCCTCTGAGAGACTCAAATGAATAAACAGGATTACCACCGAGGGCTATAATGGTGTCATTCGCTTTAAGCCCCGCTAGTTCTGCAGGAGACTTCTTATTAACTTTCTTAATTCCTAAATCAGAAGCTTTAAAGCCATTATCAGTTAGAGCAATATCCAGGTCAGTATAAGAGTCAAACTCTAGCTT
>CALHBL010000036.1 GCA_937930825.1 uncultured Bacteriovoracaceae bacterium | reverse complement strand
GTGAGGAAGCAGGTACTTCAATAGCATTTTTTATTGCTTCAATTGAGTGTCTCTGGCCTTTATCAAAATGGGACAACTCAAGGGCCTCATCAACTACGGAGGATGAGCTCCACTTTCTTGAGTCTGAGGGATAAATCATTTTTGAAAAAAGGTTGATCAGTGTTTCGGGAGCAAATCTAGCTCCACGCTTGCCACCATTTCTCATTACACCAATGTCACTGGGAGATAAGAGAAAGTGATCAGGGCCAAGAGGCGCTTTTTGAGCACTAAAAGTTAATGAAGAGCGAGTTTTTAGGGATTCTTCCCAAGTGGATTTGTTATTCATAGGGCAGCAGTATACCATCATTAAGTAATGACAGAAAAAAATTGGTTCATCTTTAAAGGTGATCATCACCTAGGTCCATTTACCTTCAATGAAATTCTTAACAAAGTTAAGCTTGCACAGCTTAAAGAAGAAGAACTTCTTTGGCGAGAGGGCGACTCTGATTGGAAGCCTCTTCGAGAGCAGGATGATATCTTTGGTGCTTTGCAAAAAGAAAAAGAGCTTCTGAATCAAGATCGAAAGAAGATCGAAGATGAGATACGTGAGTCCGAAAGAAGAAAGTATGCGGCCAGAGTAAGAAAACAGAGAGAATCAGCGACTTCTGCAATACCTACTGATGACGTCAGGCCAAAAGCTGGTGCCGAGGGAGAGGAAGATTGTGGTCCACCTCCATTGCCTTTTGAGAAATTGGAGTCCACTGATGAGTTAGTGGAGTCGGTTGCACAGCAAGAAGCACCTACTGAGTCTTTCTTTGAAGAGGGTGGAGGTGATCAAAGCAGTGGTGAGAACTATAAAGAAAAGCACAGTTTCATACAAGAAGTCGCTGCCAAGGACCTTGCCAATGCTGAAAGCATCTTGGAAGCGGATAGTGAGCGGCCCTCATATGATGAGAGTCAATTGGACTCTTATTCAGAGTCTGAAGATGGTGAAGACGATTCCTTACTTGAGGATGAAGATGAAGATGAAGATGAAGATGAAACTAAGGGGCGAAGTTTCTTTGGCTCCATTGGGCTTGTCGTCGTCGTGACTATCCTTCTCTTCTTCTCCTATGATTTCCTCTTCAAGGTTACTCGTTCATTAGAGGGTCTATCAAAGAGAGATAGAGACTCATTTGCCAATCTAAGTTCACAACCTTTTACTGGTAGTGCTCTTCATAAACTAAGACCAACTGTTAACTTAAATTCTCTATGGTTGGTCTCTAATTTTCCTAACGAAGCTGCCGTTTATTTGAAAATGGAATCTCTTAAAGGACAAATATTGGGAGATGAGAGAGTTGTCATTCAGGCAACGAGTAGCTTTAAAGGTCAGGCGGCGCACTTTAAAGAGCTGGAAGTCATTCGTGGGCAAGGTTTAATACCAGGAGAATACAGTTATGAAATTAAAGGCCATCAGACAGGCCTAATGAAAAACCTCAAAAGTTTTCTTAGGGGTCTTCTTTTATTAAAGGAGTTTAAGGCCTTAAATTCTGCGGGCTCGGAGTTTAGTTTTAAGGGGACTATCCTTGTGTCGTCGAGTTCTGCTGCGGAATTCAAAGCGGTTCTGTCCAAGAAGAAGCAGGCCATAGAAAAAACAATTCTACGTCCTTTGAGGGACCGTAGGCAGAGAATCAAAACATTCTTAGACCTCCTTAATAAAGTTGAGGCCATTTATAATAATACCTTAAGCCGGATAACTAAGGGCAGCTCGATACATATCTTTGAAGATCGCTATAATAAAGAAGTCGGCCCCTATTTGAGAGACCTCATTATTGATTCTAATAAAGTCCATCTCTCATTGATCAACTTAAATAAGAATGAGTCAAAGGCCTATGAAGAAATTATGAATTTCGGAAAGGATGTGGGCCATATTTCTGCGCAGATGGTGACGGAAACGAAGAAGATTAGACTCCTTAGTAAGAAAAGAACTCAAGTCGTTAAAGAGCGTTTTCGGTTAGAGGTCGATGAGCTACGAAAGAAGGGAGAGGCCAAGTTGCAATCTATGAATGGTGCAATTAATAAGTATAGCTCGGACTCAAAGTAAATTATTCAACTGAGGTATTGTCTAAAATGGGGTAAGAGAGCTCATCCTTACTTTCTTGGAGGTCTTGAGCAATGACCTTTCCTCTATCATTCAAGGCCAGCTTAGAGCCCCAGTACTTTGGGTCGTGTTCATAAATGATGGTGAGATCTCTTTGGCCAATAAAGTCGAGCATTTCCTTCTTATCTGTTGTCGTAATTCCTGGACTTATGTCGTAGCCCATCACCCATGGCAAGGAGATATGGTGGGAAGTCGGAATTAAGTCGGCCAAGTAAATAAGCTCACTCGTGTAGGGATGCATAAGCCATGGAGTGTGCCCATGACTACATTTAAAGCGTAGAACTTCACTTCCGTGGTCAAGACTGAAGAGTTCTCCTTCCTGACCACTGTAGAATTGTAAGGCATCCTTCTTCTTATAGATATCGATTACTGGGAGAAAGTTTTCACAGTGAAATGAGCCAGCATCGCGAGGAGTACACTTTTGGGAGTACTCAAGGTGCTCTTTATGAAGATGAAGGGTTGCATTCTTAAAGACTGCTTCCCATTGTCCGTTAATCTTCTTGCCTATGCCACCAACATGATCAAAGTGTAAGTGAGTGATGACAAGGTCTGTGACATCACTGCTTGTTTTACCAATTTTACCAAGGGCCTGCTCTATTGGGTCCAGCTCACTTCTGACATCAAACATTCTTTTAAACTTATCATCGTGATAGTCACCAATTCCAGTATCAACGACGATGAGCTTTGAATCACTTTCTATAACCCAGAGTCGAAGTGAGAGATCAACTCTATTGAGCTCATCTGCAGGATGGCGCTTATGCCAAAGAGGCTTTGGAATTATTCCATACATGGCACCGCCATCGAGTTTAAAACGAGCAGGTTCTAGGAGATAGTTCTTGATCGTATTACTCGGATTATTCGTGTTTGCGCAAGGCATACTTTCTCCAATTCAGTGAAATGCTCTTCGATTTTGCGAATTTTAGGTAAGCTCGTCAAGAATCACAAGAAAATCAAGTATTTGTATCGCATTGCTCCTAGAGAATTGTAGGACATGGCCCTATTATGAGGTCAATTTCAATAAAACAATAAACGTAAGTATGAGTATTATTTTTTA
Source organism: uncultured Bacteriovoracaceae bacterium (assembly GCA_937930825.1). Taxonomy (GTDB): domain Bacteria; phylum Bdellovibrionota; class Bacteriovoracia; order Bacteriovoracales; family Bacteriovoracaceae. The sequence goes on along the minus strand of CALHBL010000036.1, from coordinate 1,656 downwards.
ATGCTCACACTCTAATTTTTGGGAGTCTCGACTATGAATGTTCACGAGTACCAGGCCAAGCAGTTGATGCGCGAATTTAATATCAGCACACTCAATGGCAAAGTGGCCAAAACTGTGGATGAAGCAGTAGCTGCAGCGAAAGAGCTGGGTGGAAATGTATGGGTTGTAAAAGCTCAAATCCACGCAGGTGGTAGAGGAAAAGCAGGTGGTGTTAAGCTTGCTAAAAGTCTTGATGAAGTAAAAGCTCATGCTAAAGATATCTTAGGCAAAACTCTTGTGACCCATCAAACAGGGCCAGAAGGGAAGAAAGTTCTCACTCTTCTTGTTGAAGAAGGCTGTGAGATTGAGCATGAGTACTATGCTGGTCTTGTTCTTGATCGTAATACAGGGCGTGTTACTTTCATGGCCTCTATCGAGGGCGGCGTAGAAATTGAAACTGTCGCTGAAGAGACTCCAGAGAAAATTATCAAAGTAGCTGTTGATCCTGCTGCTGGTTTTACTCCTTTTATTGGAAGAAAGCTTGCTTATGGTATCGGACTTAAAGATAAAGAACTGGTAAAGAAAGCAGCAAACTTCTTTGGTGGTCTTTATAAGTTGTATATGGAAAAAGACTGCACTATTGCAGAGATTAATCCTCTCGTTCTTACTAAGGGCGGCGATATCTTGGCCTTAGATGGTAAACTTAACTTTGATGCGAATGCTCTTTTTAGACATCCAGAAATTGAAGCCTTAAGAGATCCGACTGAAGAATCTGCCAAGGAACTAGAAGCAGATAAATTTGGTCTTAGCTATATTGAGCTTGATGGTAATATAGGCTGCCTTGTTAATGGTGCCGGACTTGCTATGGGGACTCTTGATATTATTTCTCTCTTTGGCGGAAAGCCTGCCAACTTCCTAGATGTAGGAGGCGGCGCTACTAAAGAGACAGTTGAAAAAGCTTTTTCAATTATCCTTCAGGATGAAAATGTAAAAGCAATTCTTGTGAATATTTTTGGTGGGATCATGAAGTGTGACATTATTGCGGAAGGTGTCCTTGCTGCGGCAAAATCACTCTCTCTTAAGGTTCCACTTATTGTACGACTTGAAGGGACTAACGTTGCCTTAGGTAAGAAAATCTTAAATGAGTCTGATCTCGATATCATTGCTGCTGACGATCTAGCAGATGCTGCTAGTAAAGTTGTTGAAGCAGCAAAGAAAGGGGAGGCATAGATGGCCATTTTAGTTGGAAGAGACACAAAATTAATTACTATTGGGTACACAGGTAAGCAGGGAACTTTTCACTCTCTTCAATCTCGTGACTATGGAACAAACTTTGTTGGCGGCGTAACACCTGGAAAAGGTGGAATGGTTCATGAAGGTTTTCCTGTTTTCAATACTGTTTGTGAGGCGATTGATAAGACAGAGGCCAATGCGGCCATGATCTTTGTTCCACCTCCGTTTGCAGCTGACTCTATACTAGAGTGTATTGATGCTAAGATTCCTCTGATCATTGCGATTACTGAGGGTATTCCAATTACTGATATGGTAAGAGTAAAAGCTGCCCTAAGAGGAAGTGAGTCACGTCTTATTGGTCCAAACTGTCCGGGAATTATAACTCCTGGAGAGTGTAAGATTGGAATTATGCCAGGGCATATTCATATGCCAGGAAAAGTGGGG
>CALHBL010000035.1 GCA_937930825.1 uncultured Bacteriovoracaceae bacterium | reverse complement strand
TTTTAATCTCTCATCAACCACAAAAGCTTTCTCAATATATCGAAGATAAGAGTCTTCAAGATCACTTCAAAGATACTAATACAAATACTGAAGGATCAAGAATAGAACCAATAGACCTCATCAGCAATATGCTTGTAAAGCTCAGGAGTGAAGAAGAGCGAGATATTGAAGAGAGAGAATTAAGTATTAGTTATAAAGACTTTATCAAAAAATACGTCGATATCAAGATCAATGATAATCAGGAACAACCTAGCCTATTAATACATAATAGGCGTAAAAAAGATGAAGGTCTTTTCTTAGAGTGTTATAACCTTCAAGCCTCAGATGATTTTATTAGTTCCTTTACTTCAATAGATGGCATTTCCAAAATAGAAGCTAGATTACTTGCAGATGATACTCAATATGATTTCAGTTGTGGTCAAATACCTTATGCTCTCAGTATAAAGCGGCAGAGTAAACCTTCAGTGATTAAACCCAAAGAAATTCTTCTTAAAGACTCCTACCTAGATGTCCTACTTCCCTTTGCACTTACCATGGAAGTGAATGATCTCTTTAAGAATATGGCCGATAAGTACTTTACACTTCTAGGTTTTAAGATAGAAAAAAGTAAAGTTAGTGATTCTTCTGAGTTTGTATTAGAAGAAATGAAATCAACTGATGTTTTCATACCTGTAGGCCATGCCTTAGCCTCTCGAAACTTGGAGATTGGAACTCGAAAATCAGAGCTTTGGGTACTCACTAGAGAAGCAACAGGAAATGAGAAGTATGGGGTGAGAATAAAGATTCTCCTACCTGAGAAATCTGAAGAGAGTGTAAGCCTATCAGTGGAAGACCTTTCTCAAAGTTATGAAGAAAGGCTTTTGAATGACCAAAACCCATTATTTGTATTTCTACAAACTTGTCACGGTGAAGGAAACCTCCCTATATGGAGCCTCATCTATAATCAGGCCATGGGAAATGCTAAAGTTGAGGACAAAGGCCTGATCCCCTACGTAATAGCTTCTAAAAGAGGCTTTGCTACATCCTCCAACGTTGAGATTGCCGGTAGTGTTCTTTACTTAACTGATCTTTTCAATTCACTCGCACAAGGAAAATCTCCCACCGACTTCTTTAATTATTTAAAAAGTCGCAAGTATGGAAAATTCTCTGATGAACTCGTTAAAACATTTTCCGAGCGTGGCTTTCCCTCTCTAATAGCAAAACCTATGATAAAGAAGATGCTAGCTGGTGAGGACTCTAATGTTCCTAATTTTGAGCCGGCCTACAATCTAAGCGAAGAGAATATTGAAATGACCCTTAACAGAACAGGACGACAATTCACTATCACAAGAAATGGCAAAGAGATTATTTCTAGTGAGACTTACTAGTAGAACCGGTCGTCGTAGAAAAGTGATCTCTGTTTTTTAAATTTAATTTAGATTTTTGTGTTTTAGTGCTTCTGCTCAGGAGAATTCCATTCTCCTTCCGTGACAGACCACTTCGCTTCAAATAGCTGCTTGGGCAGCTTTTTGCTGCGAGTGGTTTGATGTGAAATTGGTTGCGGGAGCAGGATTTGAACCTCTGAATGCGCGAGCATTCAGCTGAGGGTGTAACCCGAAGGTCGTCGCAGAAAAGTGATCTCTGTTGTTTAAGTTGTATTTTGAAAGGAAAATTGGTTGCGGGAGCAGGATTCGAACCTACGACCTTCGGGTTATGAGCCCGACGAGCTACCAGACTGCTCCATCCCGCGTTAGATGTTGAAATATCAAGTACTTCAAAGCGGATGTTATATTATCAGAGCTTCGATGTCTACTAATTTCGAGGCTAAACTCCTTTATTCCAAGTAAAAAGAGCTTTACTCCAGCTTAAATCTCTAAAATTTTTAATCTTTCTAACGATAAGAAGAATATAACCCCTGGACGTACCAGGAAGATAGACTACGAAGAGGTTAAGCCATGAGTAAAAGTTCTGAAAAAATATTTATCGAAGTTGATACGAGCGAGCTTAGTAGCTCTCAGATTAGAATGATCAAAACGATTAATAATCTACTCAGCTATGTGCTATCAGCTCAGAGCGAAGGTGAATTTTTTGACGGAGCTGCTGAGACTATGAGGGCCTGTGCCAGCTTAATTAAGCAAGCAAACTTCATAGGCGAAATGGATGAGGACGAGATAAACTACAGCCAACAAGTTCTGGAGTATTCAATGGACGTTCTTCACGATCATATGGCCCAGTCTAAAGTTGTCTCTTACGATAACTAAGACCTCTATCTTCCGGAGTACTGCAGCGCCATCAAACTCCACAATTGAATAGCACCAATCTCTTCATGGGAATCGGCACACTTTTCCCTAAAATGTTCATCGGCTTCAGTAAAATAAAGTTCGGCTTCTTCCCAAAGTCCGTTGCATGTGGCAAGAAATCCTCTGGCCTTCAAGAGCGTTCCCGCGAGGTACGCATCATTTCTTGTGGTATCGGTATCCATCGAATTCAACAATTCTCGAAGATGCTTTTCCTTACAAGAGCCCAAAACGGTCTCGTGGGTTGCCCATAAGATTTTCGCTCGCAGAGTTCGGACTTCATCATTTTGGCTAATAGCGACCTGAAGGCTATAGCTGACAAAGAGTGCTGCTTGAACATTATCAAAAGTTGACATCGCGACCCCAGTGTCCCAAAGCAGATCGCACAATTGAGTGTCCTTAACCACTTCACCCGAATCACTATTCTGGCTCA
>CALHBL010000034.1 GCA_937930825.1 uncultured Bacteriovoracaceae bacterium | reverse complement strand
CTTATCTTTCTCATCATAGAAGTCTTCTTCAGGGTCTATTGTCCCCTTATCAAGCTTCTTGCGGATCATGTCCTGCTCAACAGGTGAGTCCCCTTGAGTGTATTCATCTTGATCGCTATTATTGTAGTCAGAGCTGGCGCGCCCTTTCATCTGGCGCCGAGTTGCATTCTTAAAAGATTTGCTGTCTCGAATACTCGCAGGCCTTCGCCCTCTGGTCGACTTCTTGGTCTTTCCTCGTGGTGCTTTGTAGTTAGCTCTTTTTCGCGCAACTTTATTTCTTGCCTTAGTAGATGTAGATGTAGATGAAGATGAAGATGAAGAAGCCGTATTCATTTCCACTTTAACGGCCTTGGCCAGTGTGGCAGGGGCTTTTGATGGAGCAGGTGTGCTGAGGAAGAAGAAGCTGCTAGCGCCTAAGAGTATAGCAATCGCCAGAGCATAGTAAACTTGGGAAGTGGATTCAGCTTTAGTTTTCTGAGGAAACTCAGGTAGTTCTAAAATATCGGCTTGTTCCTCATTAGCTGGATCCGATGGATTTGTGGGGTGAGGTGCCTTTCCAGAGTTTATGTTCTCTATAAAGGCGAGATCAGCAATGGCACTCTCTTCAATACTTTCCTCAGTGAGGCTCAAGAGCTCATTAGATATCTCGTCATTAGAGTTACTAAAGACGTCCCAACCTGGGGCAGCAGGAAGTGATGTTTGGGCAAGGTTTCTTCTATCGAATTGTTCAACTTGAAAAATCTTCTTCCAGCTCTTACCATTATCAAAAGATACTTGGTCTGTGAGAAAAAGTTCGTTGTCTTTAATCATTTGTGAGACTTGAGATATTGGAACAGGGCCGTGCATTTGACCTTCGATTAAAAAGTGAACAGGTCCTGTTTCGTCTTGTAGACCATTAAGAACTTGAGGCTTTCTTCTTTGAAAGAGAGGGTGTTGATAGAGGTCTGTCCAGCCACTAAGATTCTTTGCGTCACGTATCTGAGTTGACTCAGGAAGAGGAGTGTCTTCTTGATATTTCTTTGAGAGCGCCCCTTTTATTGGGCCAATAACTGGTCCGTCGTCTATTTGGATATGAAAGAAAGGGCCAGTAATCTCACTCCAGTTATCCTGGGCAACTATTTCACTTAAGGCTTCTAAATGTGATTCAATTGTCATGAGCTCTATCCCATTTTCTTTAGTTCTGACTCTCTTTTCGGAGATTTTTGAGCAATCCCTAAAGAAAGAGAGACCACGGACAGCACAATCGACTTTTTTTCCTCAGCTAAATAAAAGGTTCGGCCATAAATGCTCGGCAATGGGAAGAGAGCTTGTTAGCATATGAGCTTATGAATTTTGTAATCTTGTTAATAAGGTATTCACTAGGCAGCTTGGTTATCGCACTCTTTGGCCTGATCAGTGCAAAGCTTCGGCTACGCTCAAGGCAGGAGAGGCGCTACGCTGGGAATCTTGCAGGCTTTGAAGGTGCTGAAATTTGGTATCACTGCAGTTCTGAGGGAGAACTTGAGCAAATATGGCCGCTTATTCAAAGAATTCAGCAGACGACTAACGAAGAACAACTTATTTGGTTTACTTCCCCGTCTCTAATGGTCCGGGCGGATAGAATCAATGGTGAAGGGGGGACTATTCATATGTGCCTCTTGCCACTTGTATCGCTCTATCCGGGAAAGCGTCACCCCCTAAGATTTGGTAAGCCTAAGCGTCTCTTTATGGTTCGCTATGATTTCTTTGCTGAGTTAATTGCCGTTGGAAAGTTTAGGGTCAAGGAATTTATCCTCTTAGGGGCCACTTTTAAGGGTAAGAGAAGAAGCCTGCGCAAGAATCCTTTAAAGAGGGCCTTTGCCCGCCGTCTCTATAAAAACTTTGATGAAATTTACTTTTCAACCCAAAGAGACCTGGACTTCTATATTCAGTACTGTCAGGTTCGGGCCGAGCAGGCAGTCTCTTGTCATGACTTTCGTCATGGTCAAATTATGCTTAGGCAGGCCAAGGCGTGTAATCTAGAGGAAACTCACTGCTTGGATGACTTCAGTTCTCTTATATCCTCTTATGATTTAAGCAACAGAATTATCATGGGAAGTATGTGGCCCTCGGAACTTACAGTCTTTGTGCCGGAGTTTATTGAGGCCCTAAGAAAGAAAGAGCTGTTCTTAATGATTGCCCCTCATAAATTAAGCGGCGAGCAGTGGGAAGCTTTTTCACAGTGGCAGGAGAATTTAGACCTTGAGGTCACTCTTTGGGACCAGGTAGGTATTCATGGCAAAGGGAATATTATTCTCTGTCAAAAACCAGGTCTTTTGTGTGAGCTCTATCCTTTCTTTGGTCACTCCTTCATCGGTGGAGGGCATGGGCGCTCTGTTCATTCGCTCTTAGAGCCCTACTGGGGTGGAGGCCATATTTACTGCGGCCCTAGAACTCAGCGTTCTACAGAGTTTGACTTTGTTTCAGAGTCTTCTGCTGGCCATATTCATATAGTTGAGCAACTTGAAGAGTTCTACGCTACTTTTAAACAGAGAAGAACTCACTCTCTTGATAGAGGTATTCGTGAAAAGTTAGCTCATAAAGTTAAAAGAGAACAAGAGGATTCTTTAATTTCCTTTTGTGAAAGGAGTGATTCTTAAGTGTTACAAAAGAACTATTCGACCTCAGTCATTGGTCAGAGCTATTTAAGCTTTATTTACGGCATAGAGTTGTTAGAGAAAGGCCATTCAGTCCTCCTCCTTGATGATGATAGGCTTAGCTTTGGTGAGCTCTATAGCTATGGACTAACCGCAATGGATTTGTCCTTTCTCTCCTCATGGGCATCTGACCGCGAGCTTACTCACTATGATGAATCTCTCTTCTTTGAACAGAAGTCCTATGTTCTTCACTGGCAAGGAACACGCATTAGCTTAGGGGCAAGTCCGTGGGAGAATTTACGGG
>CALHBL010000033.1 GCA_937930825.1 uncultured Bacteriovoracaceae bacterium | reverse complement strand
ATTCTTTAGTATCAAAGTAGGAGCATGTCTTATCATTTTCTATGACTTCTCTCTTCTTAAGTTTAGGTAAACTAAGCGAGAAACCGCTCCATCTTTGATGGCCTTTTTCACTAAAAGGAAACTCCCACTTCCTAAGCTCTTCCTTCCCCTTGCTATTGTGAGTTATCACTTGATAAGACTGACCGCTCTTACTCTTCGTTAATTTCACCCGTAGTTTCTTAATTCTTCGAGCTATTACCCTATCGTCTTTCTTCTGAGACAAGGAGCAGCCTCGATACTTTCTTTGCCCAAAATAGAGAATCCCAATGGCCTGTTCTTGGGAGCTTATTCGATAAATTAAGCATTTATAGTCTCCCTCAGTACCCCACTCTAGTAGAGTTCGGTAGGACATGGCAGGAGAGATCACTTCCCGAATTTCTTCGTCGCCTGGAAAACTCTCTATCAATTCCCCCCACTCCACTTTTGCGTTGGTATTTAAACAAAGAAATAATATTAGAATTAGAAGCTTCACTTCTATGCCCCACTTACTTTCATGCATCTAAAACCTACTTTATAAGGTTCTTTTACTTTTTGCGGACTATAGCGAAAGAAGTTAAAGCTCTTGGCATTAGTAAAGTCTTCTCCGCTCCAAAATCCTCGAATCCCTGCTTGATGAACCTTTGAATTTAGGGGGAAGTAGAAACTCGATAGTTTTAAATTTCTTCTAGGCATCTCTTTATTATGCACATATTCAAGAGGCCCTCCTAAAAGTTCATAAACACCACTCCAACCCTGCCCCCAAGTATAGGTCTGCGGAGTAAGTTTTAAGCACTCTGCCGAGAAGATTTTCTGACAGGTCTCATTAGTAGCGGGTGAATTTTTCTTTAGAGCAAAGTAATGAGGAGAATCCACCAGTCTAGGCCCAAAGGGATACGGGCTTGTATTTGCACCAGGGGGCCGATCCTTAATCTCATCAATACTCACCCTTCCATGATGATAAGTAAGAGTATCGAGAACTTGTGAACTTAAGACCTCTCCTCCTTTGAAGCCGCAATACCTACGCATCTGAGAAATCGTAAGACTAGTTGCTGGTGCATAAGGCCGCTCTTCTTCAAAAGTAACGGCTTCTTCTTTAAACTCTTTATTAATTTGGCCGAGCCATTCTTGAATATCAATATTTCGGACGAGGTACTTATCGATGGAATATGTGACTTGACTGGGGTGCCATAAGTTTTTAGTCTTCTTACTTCTTGCCCCACCATAGCGATAGAAACCTTGAGGAAGATCCACCTGCCTGCATATATCATTTAAGTAGAACCTCTTGGTTTCTTTATTCTTATTAGAACTTAAAATAATATCTATCCCCAGCGAGAATCTTGAAGCCTTGGTTACTGCTTCATCAGAAGGGGAAGAGAGTGAGTAGCCTAACTCCCCTCCATTCACAAATTTTAGGCCCATCACATACCAATTCTTCTTATAGCTAAACTTGATATTCTTGCCAGCATAGAAGCATGACAATAATGAAGCTCGGCAACTGCGCAGCTCCCTTGGTATAGTTTCAGAACTTGAAAGCCCTGGGCAATTTCTTAGAAAGTACTCATCTTTTAAATCGACACCCATCGTCCAATTTTCGTGCACATCATCAAGTGCCATTTCCCAGATAGAATCGGGAAAGGGCTCAACACCACGCTTCACGACATAATTGCTCATGTATAGGTAAAGACCGCCAATTAAGGAGAGCATTGCAATAAGGAATAAGGGTTTTATCAACTTCTTTATCAATCTTCCAAGTTAGAGGGTCAGCTATTACACCCTACAGGAGTACTTCTTTTCTAAAAAGAGCAACTCACAAAGTTTAACTAACATTTTTCAATAATTTTACCTAATCGCAGGATGCACCTAGCTGTATAAAGGTTTAAAATAAAGAGACTAATTATGCGCGACCAAAAATCGAATCAAGACTAAAGAAGGAATGAAAATGCCCAATTGGATAGAAGCTGCAAGTATTGAACAACAAGAAAGCCTTGAAGTACTCTCCTATCATGATTACTTTGAAGAGTTTAAGAAACATCCAAAGAATGATCTAAGACCTACCTTTGATTATATAATGGATATGCTTGAACACTTTGGCAGAAACGAAGATGATTCCTACAAAGTCTTCGATGAAGAGCATATGGATTCACCTGCGGTCTATGGTCAGAAGAAAGTTCAAAAAAGACTCCTGCAAAACCTAAAAAACTTTAAAGAAGAAGGCTTCAATAATAAGTTCATTCTCTTAGTCGGTCCCAATGGTTCTTCAAAATCATCTATCGTAAGAAAAATGATTAAAGGACTTGAGCTCTATTCAAGAACAGACAAAGGCGCACTCTATTCATTCTCTTGGATCTTTCCCATTGATAACTTTGTTAAGGGCTCTCTTGGTCTTGCTTCTGATAACTCCGGTACTGACCTCAATACTTACGCCTATCTTGAAGATAAAGATATAACGGCCATTCTAAATTCTGAGCTTAAAGATCACCCCATCCTACTCATACCAAAGGAGCACCGAGCAAAGGTCATTGAAGAGGCCTTAGCTGATGATCCCCAGGCCCTCTATGATATGAAGAGAACTTATCTCTATAACGGAGATCTCTCTAAGCGTAATAAAATGATCTACGATGCCCTTCTTAAGAACTATAAGGGTCGCCATGAAGAAGTCCTAAAACATATACGTGTTGAACGTTTTAATATTTCAAAACGTTATTCTAATGGTGCTGTCACTATTGAGCCCCAAATTCATGTGGACGCTCAGATTCAACAAATAACCATGGATAGAAGACTGGCAAGCTTACCTCCAAGCCTACAATCACTGAACCTCTTCTCCTTAAAAGGTGAGGTCGTTCTTGCCAATAGAGGTATGCTCGAATTTTCAGACCTCCTTAAAAGACCTCTTGATACCTATAAATATTTGCTCATGACGATGGAAACAAAGAATATCAACTTACAAGGTATTCTCACTGAACTTGATATTTTCTTTATGGGCACAAGTAATGAGATTCACCTTGCGGCCTTTAAGCAGCACCCAGACTTTAACTCTTTTAAAGGACGCTTTAACTTTGTTCGAGTCCCCTACCTCATGGACTTCTATCAAGAAGAGAAAATATATGAAAATCAAGTAAGAGGCCTAAAAGATACCGCTTACTTTGAACCCTACGCCCTCAGGGCCGTTTGCCTCTTCGCGATCATGACTAGACTGCGTTGTCCGCAAGTTAAGAACTATGAAGATAAGAAGCTCGCCAATATTGCAACAAACTTAAATCCGATGGAAAAAACCCTCTTTCTTGCAGGCCATGAACTGCCGGGTAAATTGGACTATGAATCACAGCAAATACTTGAAGCCAAGAAAGAGCTTATTGAGTCAGAGTTTGAAAATGAAAATCTCTACGAAGGAAAGTTTGGTATCTCCCCAAGAGATGTTAAGGCGCTTCTCTATCGCCTAAGCTCAGATGATGCGAATATTACTTTCATCGATGTTATTGAAACTCTCCAAAGACTGATTTCGAAGAAGAATGATTTTGATTTTCTCAATATGACTCCTCAAGCAGACTATCATCATCCTGCTCGCTTCATTGCTCTGATAAAGGAGTTCTGCTTCAGTCACTTTGATAAAGAATTGCGTGACTCCCTAGGCATGATTGATAACCGTTCCTATGAAGATCATATTCAAAAATATATACAAAATATTACGGCGCTTATGAAAGGCGAGAAAATTAGAAATTTCATCACTTCTAAATATGAAGAAGTTGATATGTTCTCCATTGAAGAGTTTGAAAAATCGATTAACCTCAATGAAAACCCCGATAATTTCCGCTCACAACTTCTCTCCCGCCTAGGGGCCTATAGTCTTGATCACCCAGGAAAAAAGCTTGAATACCAAGAAGTTTTTCCAAATCTCTCTGACAAACTACAAGAAAGCTTTAGGGCCGAACAGAAGAAAGCCATTCAGGTTATCTCTCGCAATGTCGTCTTCTATGAAGCAGAATTAATTGAAAAGGACAGTATGTCCAACTCTCCTCTATCTAAAGAGAATAGAAATCAGATTGAGACTATCCTCACTAACCTTAATACTAAGTACGGGCATTCCAAAATGGGTGCTATAACAGTTCTAAAGGCTCTGATTAAAGAACGCTATTAAAGCCTTTGAGAGACAATTAGCAAGTGAATATCATTTATAAGAAATTTCTTCCTGAAAGTTTTGAAGCTTGTTATGAAGTACACATGCCCCACAATGGCATGCGCTTGGATCAATTCCTGCAAGAATTCTTTCCCTCTTTTTCTAGAGAACAAATTAAAGAAAAAATTAAATCAGGGGACATTCAAATCATCGGCCGCCCAGGCCGCATGAAGCCCAATACGAAAGTCTATGAGAAGGAGCGCATCTTAGCTTTTACTCATAAGACAATTCATGAGGATGAATGGTGGAATGGTGAAAAGCTAGAGCTTGAATCCAACCCTCCCATTGTCTATGAGGATGAGGGGCTCTATGTCCTCTCCAAGCCCCCCTTCATGAGTACTCACCCCACAGGCAAGCACCTCTTCTTCTGCGCAACAGTCTACCTTGAAAGCTTAGCAGGAAGAGGAACTCATTCTGTTCATCGCCTCGATCGAGAAACTTCGGGCGTCTTACTAGTGGCCAAAAATCCAGCAGCGGCAAATAAATACACGGTGTACTTTGAAAAGGAGCGAGTAAGAAAGTGCTACTTCTTTATTGGTGTTAAGAATGAGAACTATAATGGCGCTAAGAAATTTACAGCAAAAGAGAGGCTCGATACTGGAGGAGAAGGACTTATGCGCGTCCTCATTGGCCATCATCCAGAAGATAGTGGCATAGGAAAGAGAGCTGAGACGGCCTTTGATATTCTCCATGAAGAAGGAAAGTATGTTCTAGGCCTTGCTTTTCCAAAGACCGGCAGGCAGCATCAAATCCGCGTTCACGCCATGGCCCACGGCCTGCCTCTGCTTGGAGATAAGATTTACTACGGCTCTTATAAAATGTTTCAATCCTTTAAGGATCGCTATGCTACCGCTGAAGACTACGCTTTCATGCAATTGCCAAGACATGCCTTGCACGCTACTGCCATTAATATTCCATGGGAAACTGAAGTATTGCCTAAGCAAAGGAAAACCTTCTTTGGCCCACCCCCTGAAGATATTGGAAAATGGATTCGCGAAAATATGAGTCTTGATTATGATAGGTTTCTAGAGACAACGAAAGAAACGATAGAGAACTACTTCAGTAAATCCGATAAGTAATTCAAAACCCCTAAGGGCCCTTTATTCTCTTGTCCTTTGAGGATAGTCTTTGGCGGTGTTTTCAGCCGATCAAGAACTTTAGAAACATTAGAAACCCCAATACTATGAGTGAGGCCTCCAAAAGCAGTTTCATCATTAAGGCTATCACCGAAGAAGAGCACATCCTGTTCCTGTAATTTCTTACGCTCTAAGAATTCATTGATTGCAGCTATTTTAGAAATTTCCCCGCACCAGAAATTCATATGAATATTAGAGGTGGAGTAGTTAACATTTTCTTCGTTAAAGAAAGATCTCACCTCTTCTTCAAAAGCGCCTTCTTTCAAATCACTAAGCTCAATGGCCCTATCGGTTTGCCGGCCAAAACTATCGACAGAGAGCCTCAGCTTAGGAAATTTACTTAGGAGCTTCTCTGTCACTGAAGCTAGTCTTAGAGGATGGGCCTCATCAACAAGCAGCTCATCACTCATCACTCTTCGTCCGTTATCAAGATCTACTTTAGAGAGGACGCCTCCTCCTTCGCTAATGACTTCATTAATGAAGTGAAAGTGAGAAAGGATGAAGTGGGCCCAAGACTTTGAGCGCCCGGTAACGATGACGAGGGGAATCCCGTGAGCTTTAAGCAGGGAGATGATTTCAAAGAAGTGAGGAGTTAACTCGTCTTCAAGAGTGATGGTGCCATCAAAATCAGAGAAAACGAGTTTAGGCTTCAAGGCTTAGTTTAATTGATAAGAGAGGCCAACAAAGAAAGCAGTGTAGCTGTCTTTAATGCCAACAGTTGCCTCGGCGACTCCAAGAATATTAGTAATGTGTCTGATAGGAAGATTTCCTGTTATCCCAAGATTAGCATTAATTTGAGTTTCATAGGTCTCATTACTACCTTGGAGGTTTACTCCCATGGGTAGAGAAAAGAAGGGAAAAGCTTCATGGCCCCAGAAACTAAAACCTTTAGAAACTGTTGGTGCAATGGAGAGGATATTTCTTCTCACATCGAATTCCTTAGCGTTAGTCCAGTTGGCTTTAATAGAGACGCGAGGTTGCTTCATATAATCTGGAATAAGTTCAAAATCACCACCAACAAAGAAGCGGCTATCACGCTCACCACCGGCAACACCGATTCCAGCATCAACCAATACTTTCTGATTAACTTTCTGAGTGAAACGCCCTTGAATTCCAACTCCCCCACCGCTAGACATGACGCCTGTAAACTCGGTGGAAATGAGACGCTTATTTGGACTTAAGGGATAGGCAATATATCCAGTCCCATAAGCCAAGACCTCAGAGGGAATAAAAACGACAGCAATTACTAAGAAGTTGATTAATTTACTCATAACTCTATTTCCTTTGGCTAATCTACTTATGGCCCTATTTTAAAGACATTGGACAGCATAGGTCAAAGTTTTACCAAAAAAAACACATCGCAACATACACACCCCCCAAACGGGGCCCCTCAGAGTAAAACAGGCCCTCAAAAGCAACAAAACACCTCATTTAAACTGTTGTCATTTGAACCTGAATGTATTAATTTTTTAAACATTGCGGTGATCGTAGTTCAGTTGGTAGAGCGCCAGATTGTGATTCTGGATGTCGCGGGTTCAAGCCCCGTCGGTCACCCCATTTTTTTCGCCTTTCTTTTCAATCATTTAGAAATTCAAATCATTTACCTACTCAGCTTCGAAAGAAGCCCCATGTACTTTTCAAAAGTTTCAGCACCTTACATAGCATTATAAGCTTTAGACAATTAAGTGTAAGACAAGCGACAACCTCTAATTTGGAAAAAGGAAACTAAGACGGCCAAGAAAAAGGTCTCATCAGCTTAGATGTATATTTAACCTCAGTGTATGCTGGGATACTCACAAAAGTACGACTCACTAATAATTAAATAAATCATGCAACTTTTGAATAACCACTGCGGTCATCATCAATATCATTTTCAGCAATTGATGGTTTAGTAAAACTTTCTTCAGCACTTGGCTGATCGCCAACTATTGTAGACTTAAGAAGATCTAATTTTTCTTTTGCCTCAGAAGAGCTTTCCATTAACTTATCAGAAATCTTCTGCACATCCATTGATTTAATCTGAGTACTTTTTGCTTCATTACTCATACCTCTAATTGCTTCTATTATACTCTCAATTCCTATTGCTTGCTCATTAGTAGAGGAAACAAGCTCAGCTAAGACTTGCCTCATGTTTTTTGCACTATCGCTTAACTCTAGAATAAACCTAGATGACTGCTCTGTACTTTCCAGACTGCTTTTTATTTTATCCTTAGATTCTTTGGTAAGTGCTTCCAACCTTTTCTCATTATGATCAATAGTACTTACAATAAACTCTATATTACTTTTTAGCATTGCCTCAATTTCACTGGCAGCTAACCCACTCATGCTAGCAAGATTACCAACCTCTTCTGCCACAACTGCGAACCCTTTACCGTGCTCTCCTGCTCTAGCGGCCTCTACTGAGGCATTAAAAGAGAGCAGCCTCGTTTGGAAAACAATATCATTAATCACATTAGTTTTTGCACTAATCTCATTTATTTTATCTCCCATTTTCCTCATATCATTAGCAGTCTGAATCATTTCTTGAGTTATCTCAGAGTTTGTTTTGCCCATATCTTGAATTATCTTTTTGATATTCTCAGCTTCTTTTTGTCCCATTAGTGATTTTTGATAATCCTCTTCTGCTACTTTTTGAGTATCCTCTGCCATTTTTCTATTTTTCTGAACAGTTACATCTAACTCGTCTGCAGCCGAAGAAGTTTGTTCAACATGCGTAAGCTGACTATTCGATATTTTAGATAGGTCTTTTGATATTAAACTTACTTGGTATGAAGTATCTCCTACTTCATGCATTTTTGAATTCACATCATTCGAGTAATCAATCATAGCTTGGGATAGTTTATTTCCTAAGAACCAAAAGAATACTCCAATGATTAAAATGCAAATCACACCTAATACTATGACCTTCCCTTGCATTTCATTAACTTCCCTTAGAACTCGATCTTGATCTAAAGATGCAGAAACAATCCAATCCATATCAGGATAATACTTAAATATTGTAAGCTTTTCTTTTTTCCCACTCCCATCTTTCAATGGCCAAAAGTACTTAAGTGATCCATTTTTCATTTTTATCAGTTTTTTAAATAAGAAACTTCCCGATGCATCTTTAGCTTCAAATACATTTTTTCCTGTCAGTGTTGGATGAAGCTGCATAACCCCCTTAGAATCTAAAATATAGATATATCCTGTTTCTAGAATTTTCACTTTAGATAGGTATTCTTTAATTTTAGCACTCGTAGTCTCTTTTGAGCCTACATATAAAACACCTATTATCTTACCAGCTGCATCTTTAAAAGGTTTATAGGCAGTTACATACCAGGCATTAACAACAAAAGCTCGGCCAAAGAAAGTCTTCCCACTCATTACTGTCTTATAAACAGGTGAACTTGAAGGAATATAAGTACCTACTGCACGTGTTCCGTCTAGCTTTCTAATATTCGTTGACACCCTAAGTAGCCCATTAGGTATTACTTGAAAAACTGTTGCTGTTTCTGAAGTATACTTTCCGATTCTCTCAACGAGGTCATGGTTTTCTAAAGAGTTTTCTTGGTATAAAAGCTTAGGGATTTCAACGGTTACTTTCTCTTTCGTTATCTGATCAACAGCATCAAACCTAGATACTTCTGTTTCAGATAAAGTCAATCCCGGTAAAATCTCAGGCGCCAAAGATTGCATAATACTTTTTTGGCGTTTTAAGTTTGTCTCGTAAGCTGTTTCTATTGCAAGTGAAGTTGAATCTATACGGTTATTCAAATCACTTAATACCCTTTCTGTAATTATATCTTTAGCTTGCTTAAAGATCATTGTTGATAAAAAAGCAATACTCAAAAGACTTAATACAACAGAAGGTATCATGATTTTATATCTTAAGCTTAGCTTGTTAAAACTGTTTAACATCAAATATCTCCTTAAATTACTAGTGATCATGTATCGGCTAATAAAAGTCTAAGCTTTAAAGCTAAAGTATCAATATTAAGGACATGCAATTTTAACAATATAGGAATGATGAAGATTGCGAACACCCGACTAAGACACTCCACTTCCCTTAAGGGAGTACATTCATTTTGTATAGCTCATTCTCTTTAAGATGAATTCTTAACTAGTAACTATAACCTTGCAAAATAAAAATAAACTTTACAAGTTGATACATGGTGCTCTGATTGTATAGATGAAATAAAGTCTTTCTTAAAAGGTTCAAAACCATTACCCAGAAACTGCTTAAAACCGCCCATTCTATCAAGCCTATTTTCCCAAGCTATTACTATATCTGCCTGGGCCCTCCCGTGAAAAGATAACTCTCGATCTTTTAAAAAGGCTGACTTTAAAATTTTGAAACCATTCTTCTCCAAATATGACTTAAGCTTTTCTCCACTTTCAAAATCATAATTACCTTTATTATAAGACTGCTCATAAAATTTTCTCAAAATATGCTTATTTTCATCAGACATCGGCTCATGATCAAAAAGTCCAGACATCTCAGTAATGGCAATCCAGCCATCCTCTTTAAGCAACTTCTTCCACTGCCTTATCGCTTCATCGAAATCTGTAAAGTAAGCTGGAACGAAGCTAGTCCAAATGCCATCAGCTTTTTCTTCGAGATCATCGATCTCAGCGAGATCACGTAGCATAAACGTGGAATTTGGAATACCTCTTTGTTTTGCAAAATCAAGAAGGTCTTCATTACCATCTACTCCAATAACATGAGCTCCCATCTCAGTAAGTTGTAATGAATGATCTCCATGAGCACAACCTAGATCATAGACAACCTTACCGTTCAACTCTGGAAGTAGACTAAAAAAAGAGTTCCAATCTCTCCACTTCCACTGCTTCTTATATTGCTCAATTAAGCTACTCACTATAGCGCCTCCTTCATGAACCCTTTACTGATCGTATTGCCCAGAATATCTCTCTTGATATCATAACGAAACAAAAGTGTTGCGACTTACCGGTTTGACAAAATTAGACTCCTAAAGCTAATTCTATAGCACATGCTTTACTCTGAAGGTTCGTATAAAAATTTCTTAAACCCAAAGAGTTCTTCAGTATCAGCGACTTATACTGCTATGATTAAAATTTAAACTTAACTAATTAAAGAGATCGCTCTATGTGGAATAAGCTAAATAAGTCAATGATGGTATGTCAGATGTCCTTTGGGCTCTCCTACTACGGTGTCATGGCCATTTTGACCCGATTTTTCTTAGAAGACCTAAACTACAGTGAAGCTGATACCATGATGGTTGTTGGCGCTTTCTCTGCAATCGGGCCTCTTTTTGCCATTGCTGGTGGCTTCATAGCAGACAAATTCCTAGGCTCTTATCGCTCATTGAGTTTTGCTTATTTTTCTTTTGCATCAGCATATTTTCTACTAGTCATTGGGTCCACTACCACTAATGTGGCCATGAGTTTAGCGGGTATTGCCTTGGCCAGCTATGCGCGAGGCCTTATGTCACCAAGCTATCCCAGCTTATTTAAGCGTACTTTTTCTGATCAAGAGAGTTTCGAAAAAGGATTCCCAGTAAACTATTCAGTAAATAATGTCGGCGCCTTCTTAGGACAGTACTTATTTCCAATGTTAGTTTTGATAACGGGTTTTAATAGTGGATTCATGTTATCGGCCGCCATGAGCCTATTCGCCTTCGCTATTCTTATTTACTCTCATAAATCCTTCGTTGGAATTGGCATTGAAATTGACCAAAAGCCAGTGAGTTCTAAAAACTGGATATCCTTTTATCTATTATCGGCCGCAATGATTGGATTAGTCTTTTTCATGTTTTCAAATATGGAAGTTGGCAAGAATATTGTTTACGCTATTGCTTCTGCTGCAATTATTTACTTCATCAGCTTAATGTTCAGGGCCAAACGAAGTGACTCATTAAAAATGACGACTATTCTCATTATGATTTTTCTAAGTACCGCCTTCTTTATCTACTACGGTCAGATGATGACCTCCATGAATATGGTGACGATCAATACGATGCGCGGGGATTTATTTGGCTTCATTCCAATGGCACCAGAAGCCGCCATGTCAATGAACCCACTGTGGTGCATGGTCGCGGGCCCTGTCATTGCATTCATCTTCTCGGCCCTCGAAAAACGTAACATTAATCTCTCAACGGCGACTAAAGTAGCATTCTCATTTGTATTAACGGCCATCGCTTTTGGTATTCTCACTTTAGCCGTTAAAAATATTGGAAGTGACGTTATTATTCGCCCAGAAGTCTTCCTCGTTATCCACTTCTTCCAGGCTTTTGCTGAAGTTATTGTTGGCTCTATGGTCGTTGCTTTCATCTTATCGGTAGTCCCAAAGAATATTCAAAACTTCTCTGTTAGTTTATTTTCAGTAGCCATCGCTTTAAGCGGAATAATCGGCACAGTATTCTCAACTTCTATTGCCTTAGAAAAAGGTCAAAAGATTACTCAAGATATTGTTAAGAATATCTATGGTGGCTATTTCAGTACTCTTACCTTTTGGGCCGTTGTCATGGTTGCGATTGCCTTAATCTCATCATTCCTTATTAAAAGAATATTAAGCAAGGTTAATGACGAAAGTAATTTAACAGTCGGATAAACATAAACTCGTATAACGCTACTGGAAAGGAACTCAAGCAGCACGCCTAGCGGCGCGTACCTTGAACCTTTATACCATCCGGGTATTCAAGTCTTTAAGTGAGTTTTTAATACTTGAAAACTCAAACAAGGGGACTATATGAAGAAAATAATTGTTGTCGGAACTACAGGTAGTGGAAAATCTACTCTAGCGAAGGCCTTAGCTGAGAAGTTAAGCTACCCCTGCATTCAATTGGATTTACTCTTTTGGAAACCCAACTGGGAGAGCTCTACCGATGAAGAGTTCTTTACAAAAATAGAGAATGAAATTGATATTCCAAATTGGGTACTAGATGGTAACTACGGAAGGACTAATCACATTACCTGGAAGGATGCGGATACAGTTATTTGGATAAATTTACCTTTCTGGCTAACCCTTTATCAAAACTTATCTCGCTCCATTAAGAGGGCCATCAGCAATGAAGAGCTTTGGCCTAATACAGGCAATAGAGAATCTTTCAAAAGAATGTTTTCTAAGGACTCCATAGTATTATGGCTATTCAAAACTTATGGAAGTTCTATTGAGCGGTATGAAGAAAGAATGAAAAATCCAACTTATTCTCATATCAAATTCTTCCGTTTACGCTCACGTAAAGAGATCGCTCATTTTCTTGAGAAGTATGTCTCCTAAACTCTCTTTCTTAAAAGTAAAAAAAAATTATTGAAAAACCCCATAGCTTATTCGTTGGATAAGTTTATTTAGCCAATAATAATAAATTAAATCAGTATGAGCTAATTTTTAAGCTATAATGCAGCTTAAGAAAACCATCTAGGAGTTCAGTAACTCCTCAGATAACTTATAAGTTCTACTCTTCAAAAGGCGCTCAATTGAAAAACGTTAGCTTGAAATGGAAGATTTATGCGATTGGCTTGGTACCTTTCCTCTTTTTTCTTATAACTGTACTCTCTACAATAAAAGAAAATTATCATTTATTCAAAGAAGCTAGGTCTCTTAAAAGTAAAATCGCTGTTATTGAAGCAGCATCAGCGGTCGTACATGAATCTCAAAAAGAGCGAGGAAAGAGTGCTGGCTACCTTAACGGTGGTGTTACAATTGAAAGCCTAAATGATCAGCGTAAAGTAAATGACACTAGACAAATAGCACTTAAACATATCGTTGAAAAGTCAGAGTTTTCTGAGGACTACAAGAATGACTTACTAGCAGAACTTGGTAAATATGATTCCCTTCGAGGTAAAGTCAACTCAAAAAGTATACCTCTTGGACAAGCTTTAAAAAGCTATACTGGGATTATTAAGAAATTTTTAAATATAGAGCTTGATGTTGCAAGATCAACTAGTCTACCTTCCATAGCCGCAAAAATAAAAGGCTTTAGAATTTTAGAAGACGCCAAGGAATCCGGGGGGAAACTCCGAGCAAATATGACGGCCATACTTGCAAAAGATGGCCCCATTACAGATAACAAATTCTCTACGATTGTTTCTTTAAAAGCCGGTGTCGATGCAGGGATCAAGTCTTCTGGACTTACTTTGGATCCAAAATCAATTCAATATATTTCGAACTTTAAAACTTCGAAGCAGTGGAAAACTGTCCGGGAAGTATTTCAACTTATTTTAAAAAATTCAGGCAAAGGAAGTTACGGTCAAAACCCCGCCCGTTTCTTCTCTACGATCACTGGAGCACTTAATATTCTTGGGGAATTAATCATTCATCAAAAAGATGAGCTTATAAGTGCAGTAAATAAAGTTCAAGAGAAGTCTACTTCTCTACTATGGGTCAATTCTGCTATGCTAGGTATTCTTTTACTAGGAGTATTTGGTTTTGTTTCTTACATGTCAAAATCAATAACAAAGAAAATTCTATCCGTTATAACTTCATTAAAATCAAGCTCAGGAGAAATATCTTCATCGAGTCAATCAATTGCAGCAACAAGTATACAGCTAAATGAAGCTGCTCAAAAACAGGCACTGTCTATAAAAACGACCGTAGCGTCCATTGACGAAATAAGGGCCATGATACAGAGGAATAGCGCTGCATCTGAAAACTCTAATGAATCTTCAGAAAAATCTAAAGATGAGGCCATTCGAGGAAAAGCAAGTATTGATGAGATGATTACATCGATTAGTGAAATTGAAAAAAGTAATCAAGAAATTATAAGTGAGATGAATAACAATAAAGAGCAGATTAATAAGATTACGACTGTCATTTCAGAAATTGGAGAAAAAACAAAAGTGATCAACGACATTGTATTTCAAACTAAGCTGCTCTCTTTCAATGCATCTGTAGAAGCTGCTAAAGCAGGAGAGCATGGAAAAGGTTTTGCCGTTGTTGCAGCCGAAATTGGGAATCTTGCCAAAATGTCAGGAAGTGCAGCTGCAGAGATTTCGGAAATGCTAGACTCCTCAATTGAGCATGTAAATGCTATCATCAATTCTTCTGGGGAAAAAATAGAGGTACTTGTTAATAATGGAAGTAAAAAAGTTGAACGCGGAAAAGGAATAGCCTACAAGTGTGGTGATGCTCTGGAAAGAATCCTAAAGAATATCACCTCCGTTAATGAGATGGTCAAAGAAATATCAATAGCAACTAATAAGCAATCTGCTGGAGTTAGTGAAATCTCCACCTCTATAAGTCAACTTGATCAAGTCACTAACGATAATGCATCTGCTGCTGAGAGCTCCGCTTCTATGGCAGCACAACTCAAGGCAAATGCTCAGGAACTGAATATATCAGTCCGGGAACTTGTCGTAGTCGTTGAAGGGGGAAGGGCGGTCGCAATTTAGTATATCTTTATTCGCCACCAATCATTCTCTTGTCTATTAGAAATTTTGAAAATGATTTCATTTATGTTTTTCTAAAGAATACATCTTATCTAATATTCCAGTGCTTAATCCTACTATTAAAGTGTGTAACACGCTCAATATGAGCGCTATAACTACCCTCAGTAAACTATGACTGTTGGTTACTAATAAAACCGAACCTTCTTCTTATCCCATTTTACTTTAAATCGGTACTCTTTAGGCCGATAGAATAACACTTCCTTCTTATACTTCATCCTCAATTAATATTGGATGATTTTAGTTTGTACTTATTTAACACTTTAGTGCTTTCCCATTGAAGCGGGGAGGCATGAATAGAATACCTGTAGCAATATAGTAGACTCTAAAAAATTAAAATATCTAATGACTCTGAAAAATCACCATAATCAGAAAAAAAATCATTCAATTGCATACTAGGATTATTGATCCTGGCCATTGTATAATTCTGGAAACAATTCCATACCAAATAATTTAGAGGTTATATGCACTCCATTTTCTTTACTCTCTTTACTTTCTTGATTTCAGCTCATTCACAGGCACATGGTCTAAGTGAAGAAGCGAAGCGGTCAATGATTTCAGGAGGACTTCTCAAATATACTTGGCTCGGTGCTGAGCACATGATTACTGGTTATGATCATATTCTCTTTCTCTTCGGCGTCATATTCTTCTTAACTACATTCAAAGATATAGTTAAGTTTATTAGTATCTTCACTCTTGGTCATAGCATTACATTGATATTTGCCACCTTCATGGGCATTACTGCTAACTACTGGCTAGTAGATGCTATCATCGCCCTTAGTGTCTGCTACAAAGGTTTTGATAATAATCAAGGCTTCCAAAATTACTTAGGATTAAAAAAGGCGCCAAATCGCTTCTTTGTGGTTTTCATCTTCGGCTTAATTCAAGGTTTTGGCCTTTCAACAAGACTTCAACAACTCCCCCTTGGAGCGCGTGGTAGCGATATGCTCTTACGAATAGTCTCTTTTAATATCGGAGTTGAGTTGGGACAAATACTCGCCCTGGCCATAATGCTCGTCGTGCTTTCAGGCCTTAGAAAAACTGATTTCTTTAAGAGGTTTTCCAAAATCGCAAATGACGCTCTCATTCTTGCTGGTTTTCTGCTCTTTCTCATGCAATTACACGGCTACCTCCATACCTCAGATCCAGATGAATTTGGCTTTAGTAGAGATGGCCATTATCATCATCACTTAGAAATAGATTCACCTGTGAATAATCAACACGATAACTTATAAGGATATTTATGAAAATCTTCAGTCTTGTTCTAGCATTAACATTTACTCCCCTTTCCTTTGCATCAGAAGGACACTCCCACGGGCATGGGCACTCCCATGGTCATGGACATTCTCACCCTCATAAAGCGCCGGAAATACGAAAAACTCAAACGGGAGTAATAGGAAGACAAAATATTCAAAGACTTATAAAGGATGATAAACTAGACGCTTCCTGGCTTAAGTCTGATTTTGATAAGTCTGTCATTGTAAAAGATGAATGGCTTGTAACTTTCAATAATGACAAGGGTGTTAAAGGCAAGAAACTCTATATCTTTTTAAAGAGATCCGGTGAATTTATTGCTGCTAACTTTACAGGTAAGTAGATTTTCAGCGGTTAGTAATGAGAACGTGAGTTTAATCTATCTTCTCTCCGACTCACTAGTTCTCATTAGCGCTTCCTTTTTCATCTTTAACCTCAAGGGGGCTTGCATGATTAAAGTAAGCCATTCCCATGCTTAGCTCTGCAAGACCTATATTTAGCGCATTACTATCGGCTATATTCTGCATACCACCTTGGAAGTTAAGTTGAGAAAATAACTTTTGAGTTCCCATCAGCTCCGGAAGACTTGAAAAGAATGAGAGGATAAAGAAACCAGCTGCTGATTTTCCCATTTGGGGAAAAGATTCACTTAGATCTTCAACGCCACTATCCAAGACTGAGGCCATGGCGATAACTCCTGTAATTCCTGCCATAATAGTAACAATAGACTTTGTCATTTCCGGCTTTGTCATCGTTGAAGCAGTCTCAAAGTCGATCCCGGCCATTTTTAAAAGGGCCGTTAACTCTTCACTGTCCAAGGTATGCATCATCCTTTCAACTTCATTTCTAAAGTTCTCATCATTCTTCATAGCTTTCTTTAATTTGCTTAAGCTCTCTTTAGCTTTCTTTGGTGAAACAGAACTTGATTGAGATACTGAATGTATGTCCTTTAAAATTTGATCTATCGCTGAGCTTGATTTCTTAAAGCTATCTTTATTTACTTTTAAGAGATCTGATGTTCTTTTGATTTCTTCACTTTTAAATTCCTTGAGTGCCCCTGTATAGAGGCGCTTATTCTTAATAGCATCCTTAGCAAAATAAAGCGCTATTGTAGGCACGTTTATAGTGAGCCAACCAATGAGAGGGACATAATTTCCGAGTGCCATTTGTCCTTTGACGTAGTAGCGAAATATGAGAGCTTGAGAGACAAAGTATGCTGCATAGCCTGCTTCTTTCTTCATGGCCTTGTAGTCTACGCTCCTAAGCGCTTTAACTAATATCCTTGGTGTTAGCCGCTGCCCCTTTCTTAAAAATCTTTTTTCAATAGCTATTTTCTTTGCAGCAGATAAAAGAGCAACTCCTGCCAGAACAAAGTTTGCTGCATTTGATCCTAGGGGGACGTCCCCTGCAGTTGCTACAGTACTTCTTCCGGCCATGGCCGGTAAGAAAGAAGCTCCTGCTTCCGGTAGATTACCTGAAGCAGCAAGAACAAATGCCTGTTGTCTTGCGTTTAGAAATTTTGAAGTATTATCAAGAATAGCATCTAATGCTAAATCCATTCCTTTTATACCAGCAGCGAATTTAAGACCTGCTATTATAGATAGAGTAAGCCCACCATCAAAGACAACTGATGCGGCCGGAAGAAGAACCAGTGGGGATATAGTAAATGCTTCTTTTTTAAGCAGTTCAATTCCTCTTCTAGAAAGAGGGTCATTTTTCAAAGCAGCATAATTAAGTAAATCCTCTACTGTATCAAGGGAGTGCTCCCCTTCTCTAATAACTGAAGCGAGATCTCCAGATTCGATTTCTTTAATTAAATTTTTAATATTTTCTTGGTTCGGATTCTCAATTAATTTATTCTTTAATCTTTGTAGCCTTCTCTTTTCAGACCAGCTTATTTCTTTTAAAGCTTCAAGCCTTTCAATTTCTTTTTCATTATTAATCATTTCACTGAGAACTTCTTTAAACTTCTTTAGCAGAGATTCTTCTTCTTGATTAGTAAGAGCTTCTTCACTATCAATTTTTTCTACCAATCTTTTGATTTTATAAGGAGTTAACTCTTCTATGAATAAGCTACTCATCAAGCTTGAGCAATTTGATCCTTCTACTGAAGACAATCTTCTCCCAGTAGAGCTAGATGTACACCCAAGGCAGAAGACGATAAGTAAATGAGTTGAGTAATTTATCAATTTTTCCATAAAGTTCTTTTCGGAAAAGTAGATTAATTATTAAGTAAAATGTTTCCCTTTCAATTGAAAAAGATAAGCAATTACAGTAAGTTAACACACCTTTCACGAAAAAATAGGTCCTCTAAGAGTAGAGAATAAGTAAAGTAAAGTAAGAAAGTAGCAGATAAGACTAGTATGAAAAATCTTTTACGTTTTATCACTATAATCCTCTTTATCCCTCTCCCCTTAATGGCAGAGGGCCCAAGCCTTGTCAGAACAATTGACGGCAAATTTCTCTTACAAGAAAAATGCCGTTTGATAGAGGCCCAAATCTCAGGCTTAAAAGAGTGGATAGCACATACAGAGAATAGAGCATGTTCAAATCCTATAATTGTACCTGACACTGAAGGTATCTGCCTATCAAATGTTACAGCTTGCTTACCTCAGCATGTTAAAAAATTTCATGATAAGTCATCAACAAAGAGTGGCCCTAACTGCTGGAATCTAGCTCTAGTCGTGAATAAAATCTTACCTTCCATGAGGGAAACTTCAGACCAAGAATTTGATTACTTTCTAAGTTCTCCTCTGTGTAAAGAAATTGTAGATCATGAGAAAATTATGCCAGGAGACATTGGTACGATTGAATCACGTTTAATTAGTGGCTACAAAAGACACATCCATGGATTTATCCATGTTGGAAAAGATATAGTTTATAATAAATTAGGTATTGATGTTAAATCTAAGTTTCAAATCATGTCCTATCAAGACATGCATAAGGTATACCCAATAAATGCTCTTGATGGTGAGTGCAAAACAGATTGTTCTCCAGTAACTCACTTAAGACAGTGGTTAAGTGAAAGCGCTCTTAAGCATATTAAAGAATTACCTAATAAAAAATTAGTGTGCGGCCTAATAAATCAAAAAGAGACTCTTACGGCAATACTCGACCTCTATTCAACTGGTATCGACTTAAATAATCCACCACTAGAAAATGGCATTGCCATAGATTTACTCTCCGAGCTGGATACTGCTTGCAAGAAGTTCAAAAACTGGGATAAACGACAAGCCCCAATCTGTAAACAAGACTGTCCCCTTAGCTCAAAGCACTACTATCGCTGTAAAGGTTTGGATTCATACCTAAGTGAAGTAGGGCCCAAATCCAAAGACCTCTACAATGATTTAGCGCGGATTATCTCTCCTCTTGAGAACTTTACTGAATCAGCGCTTCTCTATGGAAATTTAAATGAAAGTGAAATGGATCAACTTTTCAGAAAAAACTTAGGGCTTCTCTTACAATATCTAAGAAGCAATATCCCTGCTTTTAAAGATCCTGAATCACTTTCGTTAGATGATAGATTTATTTTGGGTATGATAAGTATTCGACTTGAAGAAATGGCCTATGCCTTGGGATTCTATGCCAACCACGCACTGACAGAGGTTTACACTCAATCTTATGCTATCCTCGCTCCTTTCAAAGAGCAAAATTGAGGAGAGAGAGTACTCTCTCTCCTCAATTTAAAAAATATTTAGAATCTTTGTCTGCTATAGCGTTGAAAAGCTCTCCACTTTGGACTTGAAGAATCATTCATAGATTCAAACATTCCAAAGAAAGCATGCGGTCCACTATTAACGATACTTGAAAAGTGTAGTATCGGCTGACCACCAGTAATCTGACCCCAAGCATCGAGGTACCTATTGTAGGCCTCTTCAATTCTTGGATCTTTATTTGCCTTTGCAATAAATTCAAGAATTTTATGATCTCTTTGATCTTGTAATCTATTCTTACCATCATAGCGGATAATACTCTGTCCCCCCTCATAAGAAATCATAGGAATACCATACTTCTTCGCCACTACTGCTGAGCTTGCTATTTCGTTAATCGTCTTTTGCATCATGCCTCCTCTTGGAGCAGCATTCACAAATTGATTAGAATCAGTAGTGATTTCGCCATCAGCACTTAAGAAGTTACGGTCTACATCCTTAAGCTTAAGCACTCCACCATTAAATAATTCCTCGAAGAGCATATCAAGACCCCAAGAAGGATTATTGGCCCATGAAGTGAACTCTGAACGATAGTTTAATGTGGCCATATAATGTCCAAAATAGGGAGCAACACCAAAGTAATCTACCTGTGAGCCACAATCTTGGCCTGTTTGAGCTGCCATTAAAGGACAGGCTAGCGTTTCTTCTGAAAAGACTGGTACTCCAACATAAGAAGAAAGAATACATTTCACACGACCAGATTGACCTGCAAACACACTCTTCCAAATATTACACATCTCAACTGTTCTCTTTGAGTAGTAATTGATTCCTAAGTAAAGCTCATTAGCGGCCTGTTCTGTTATTCCCCTACTTGTAAAATTACTCTGCCAACCAGGAAAACTTTTTAAGGCCTGCTTTCTCGCCCAACCTGTACCTTGAAAAATCTCATTCCACACTTCATTAGAATACTCTAAGTAAACTGTTGCACCAGGATGTAAATTATTTTTTACATAGAGTGCAAAGTTTTTAACGTAATCATCGTTCGCAGCATAAGGAAGAGAAAACCATGGATCTGCTTTTACTTTATTAGCAAGATCTATCATCAATTCCTCAGGTATTCCCTTAGGACCAATATAGCTTGCAACGTCTGCTGTGTTACTACTTGCCCAAGTACTTGTTAAATTTGTTCTTAGACTCGCCCATGGCATAAAACGGATGATATCAAATGCTTTCATTTTATCTATATAAGCTTTTCTAAAGTGACTATTACCAACAATAGAACTATGAGCTTGACGGTAGAACCTTATCTCACGCATATGGTTCCGTGGATTCGTCCGAAGTACCTCAAATTGAATATTTCTTTTCACACCTGCTAAAATATCTACAACAATATAATTAGGTGAATGACTAACAACTCTTACGTGTCCGTGTGAACCTGAAATATTGATATTTCCTGCACCAACATAATCTAAAACAAAACGTCCTGGCTTAAAGTGATCAGGAAAGTGAATAAGCTTCTTTATAGAAGTAAAAACTCGTCCTTGCCCAAAAGACTTTACCCAGCCCTTTTGGTCTAAGATTAGCTTATTCGCTTCTCTTGTATTAAAAGCCGTGTTTCGCGTACAGCCTGGATCGATTGGACGATTGCTTGTCCAATTATACTTACAAGATGTGAACCACCCCTCAGCTGTTTTAAAGAGATCAATTAATGCTTCAGAGTAGATTAACTCTCTTGGAGCACCAACGTTTATACCAATAGGTGCAGCATGACTTTCTGCTACACCAAAGCCAATTAGAAAAGTTACCAAAAATAACTGTATTAACTTTGTTTTCATAGAATTTTCCCCTCGAATTTATTCATTAAAAATATTTATTCTCGTAATCACTTAATTTTTTTCTAAAAAAGAGGCTTTGGGAGAAAGAAGTATTTCTTCAAGGCCCTATACTTTGGAGCTAAGTGATCAGGCTCTCTTAAGTGAACTTTTAATCCCCATGACCCAAATTTAGCATTAGCTTCAGGCGCTCTGAAGGCCATAAAGAGGTCCCCATTCTTTTTAAAGGCATCGATCAGTTCAATGTACGCCTTAAACATTCTTTGATCTTTATTTGCTGCGAATATATAGGGATTGGGATAGTTTCGTTTAGAAGTACTATTATAATCTACAAAGTGCTGCCCGCCTTCATAAGCAACTAGCTTAATATTCGGATAATGCCGCATGAGTGTTTTCTTCTGATTGATAATATTCTTGATGGTGCTTGGTAGAGATTTTCTATTGGCATTATCGTTAATTAAACCAAAGAGATCATCAACGCCACGAATGCTCATCAAATCATTTACTGGTGCATAGAAATAAGGAGCTATTGCAAAGACATCAACTTCTCTATGCACATTACTATATGACAATAAATCTGTTGTCATTCTAGTGGAAGGAGTAAAACCTGCCAGAACTCTTACCAACCTATTCTTCGGTAATATGCGCTTAGAAATATTAAAAATATCTAAACTTCTTTTGGCATAGAACTTCGCTGCTGCTCGATTTTTATCACTATCAAGTCCTAGAGAAAGTCCTCTATTTTGCATATAAATCATCTGCTGGGCAAAAGTTCCACCATTCCAAGCTTC
>CALHBL010000032.1 GCA_937930825.1 uncultured Bacteriovoracaceae bacterium | reverse complement strand
TCAATAAGAAGGGCCGTAAAGCTACTTAACTGATTTAGATTCTCTATTCAAAACTTGGACTTACTATTTCAAGCCCTAGGCCTCTGGTTGTTCTAAGAGTTGATACTTGCAAGTTCGAAGGAAAGACCATCATGAGAGCTGCATCTCCATATCCTTTAGTCAATTCGATCGTCTCTGTCTGACCAGCTGAAATTGTACTGCTGATGGGAAGATCTCTAAAAGATTGTTCAGACTCAAGAGGTGATATCTCAAACCACTTATCTTGAAGATCATCACTACTTTGAACGCCACCTTCACTAAAGATGGTAGTCTTTATATTAATTCTACCATCGACAGTCTTACTAATCTTACTTGCATCAACTTCCATTACGGTTAAGTGAGAATTGTGATAAGCGTTCATTGGGTTAAGGTCAAGGATTGCATCCACGTAGGTTAGTGGGTTTTCAGCTTCTCCTTCATTCGCTCTAACATCTTGTTCATAGGCCGTTCTAATAGCTCTGGCCTTATCAAAGTCTAGGAGAACAGAGTAGAAGCCTCTTGGAGTAATGGCCTCTAGACCGCTAAGATAATTCTGTGGTAAGCCACCAATTTCTTGATCGGCTTCACCGTCCTTATCACTGTCAATCATTATAGAAAGCTCACAGGCTTGCCAGTTAGTAACAGGAGAGAAAATTTTAACTCCAAATTGAAGCATACTCTTGCCTTCTTTTTCTACAAGCCTATAGCCAACTGCTTGCAGGTCACATGAGCGTGAAAGAATTGAGCTATCTGCTCCTGCACTAGGCTTTCTATCATCAACTGCAATTGTATTGAAGAGTTCAACGACACCACTATTCAGTGAGGTATTCTTAAGGGTAAGCTCGGTCAAGGCATCAAAGGCATCCTCTTGTGAGTCAGCACTTACAATAAGAGACTCTGGAGAAATTTTAGAAATTCTCTTAGAGACACCAAGAACAGGAACACTCGCTACGAGCTCATCTTCCATTGAAATCTTAATAAAACCTTCATGAAACTCAAGTGCCTGCTTTGCATCTGTCTTAAGAGATACTCTAAGAGAGACTTTCTTACTCTCATTGGGCGCAATAGTAACCGTAGTTTCTCTAACCTCTAAATTATCTTTTGCATCCATGTGAATACGAAAAGTTTTTTCAACTTCGTCATTGTTAAAAACCGTGATGGACTTTCTTACGGTCTTCCTTTTTTGCAGTTGAAAAGAACCAAGGCTTAAAGATGCAGGAAGAACAAGAGTCTTAGTCGTTAGCGCCTTATAAGTTTGAACTAGGCCAGCTCCTTGAAGAGTAATCGTGTATTGACTCTTCTCCTCGTCGGTCATGATATTAGCTGTATTCATAACAGTCGCTTTTAGTTGGGCAATAGAATAATTTGGAAACTTTTCCCTTGCTAGGGCCATAACGCCGGCCATATGAGGAGCTGACATAGATGTTCCATTGAGGGCTACGCCTTTTTCACCAGAGCCCATACTTGCAGAAATGATTCTAAAACCAGGAGCTGCAATTTCAGGCTTAAGAAGAGCATCTTCACTTCGCGGACCTTGAGAAGAGAATCCCGTTAGAGTGTCAACTAGCTCTGGCTTTTTAATGAATTCTTGAGAGTTGAATGTAATGGTTACTGACTTACCTGAATCAAGAGTTTCTTTTATTTGAGCACCTTGATCTAAGGAGATCATCACACCTGGGATATCGGCAGAACCTTCACCGCCCATGACAAAGGCATCCCCTGGTTGATTATTGGCCACAACGGCACCAGTAGCACCGGCCTTCTCTACTCTATTTAACTTTTCAACAAATGAAACTGCTCCTCGATCAATTAAGGCAACATTTCCTGCTAAGCGATCAATTGTTTCTTGATCAAAGTCAGCTGCTGCATCGCCAACATAAACTAGTTTACCTACAACTGTGGTCTCTGGGATAGGTGTCGTAAAAGCACCGCTTACTCTTTCAATATTATAAGCTTCTCCTCCTTCAGGAAGAAAAGTAACAGTTTCAAACTTCCAGTTCTTATCCATACCATCTACAGAAGCCCCCACACTAAGAGCATCTTCTGATGTACCTGGAGCTCCTACTATAAAAGGAGTTGCCCCACTATTTCCTGCTGAGATTACGGCCATCATTCCGGCCTTCGCAATATTCTTAACGGCCAGAGAGTAGAGGATATAAGGCTTACCGTAACTTCCTCCTAAAGAGAGGTTGATAACGTCAAGACGATCTTCAATATCCATATCTCCATTGGGATCCATGGCCCATTCCATAGCAGCGATAACAACAGTGTCACTTGTACCGCCGCCGTTGCCGAATACTTTAAGAGCATAGATATCTGCTTCTGGAGCAACGCCATCATAGGTATTTATCCCGTCACCGATTCCTGCCACAGTTCCTGCAACGTGAGTACCGTGTCCACCATCGTCTAGAGGGTTTGCATCTGGGCGAGGAATTCTCCAATCCTTAAAGACTGAGCCCGGTGAGTAATTTGTCCCGGCGAAGTCATAACCACCAACAACTTTAGCATTGGGGAAGAATGGAGTGGCTTTGTCTCTATCAATACTTTCATAATCTTCAACAGAACCATTACCGCCAAGCATTTTATGAGTGAAGTCTACCCCAGTATCAAGAATACCAACTTTTATTCCCTTACCTTTTATACCAAGTTCACTATGAACTTTATCTGCACCAATATGAGTTGCAGACGTGGTATTAAAGGCCGCATCTTCTTTTAAATTAACGGCCTTTTGAATGAGCTTCGAAGAAGGAGGTAGGAGTGGTCTAGAAAAGAGAGTTTCTTCTTGAATCTTTGCCACTGTTCCAATTTGTTCAATTTGATCGTAGAGCTCATAAGGAACTGAGAGCGCCAGAGCGTTTACAGTAAACTTATAAGTAAAGATCAGCTTAACATCGTCAGAAAGAGCTTTCGCCTTTGCGAGGGTTTCTGCTTGCTCGCTGAGGATTGCATCCTTGGCCTCTTGGGAAATGATGAGTTCTCCCGTTTCTGATTTTGTAGAAGATTCTATAAGAGAGGGGCCTTTGAGCTTAATTAAAACAGCGATATTATTAATTTTGACTGAACGATCTGAAAAGAGGTCGCTACTGATTAGGCTTGATACTTCTTCAGTGGAGCTTCTTTTCTCGGAACAGCCAAAGGATAAGGCCGTTGCCATAATGAGGATAATTGTTTTTGTTTTAAACATTTGGTTTCCTTTTTTGAGGCCTTGAATTTGGGTGGCCAGAAATGGATATTAGGAAAACCAGTAGGAAACTACAAATAATTGGGTTATATGGTTCTAAAATAAAAACTTACATTTTGGATGTTTGAAATTTTATCGGGACTCAGAGCAGTAAGATACGCTTCTGTACTGAGACACGATGATTTTCTTTAATAGAGATGATCTGAAATCAGTGAGGTTTAACTTTACTGATATAAGCGACAGCATTGTGACTATGAAGAGACTCCCAATGCTCAATGTGAACATTCCAGTCAATAATTCTCTCCTGTGCATCTAGTGCACGAGAAAGTCTTCTAGCAACATGCTCTACAAAGATAGGATTCTCGCCATTGAGAATAGCAAAGGCCTGCTCATCAATACGTTTCACTAAACTTTGGGTTTCAGTGGGGAGGGCCTCTCTTAGAATGCCAATGAGCTCATCAATAGTGAGGTTATCTTCAGTATTGAAGAAGACCTCAGTTTTGGCATTAGAGCGCTGTGAGTGGGCCGTGGCAATGCCTGAGCCTTCGGTTATTTTTCCTTCTCTAAAGTCTTGCTCATATTGCTTGGCCATTGAAAGGCTACAAGGGCAAGTTGAGCTGTACTCATAATTTACCGTTAAACTCATTAGAATATCTTGATCATTTGTGGAGATGCCTTTCAATTCACAGCGGTAGTATTGCCAGCCCCAGTTGTCACTTTTTAAAGAGGACTGCTTTAATGCGTAGTTAAATTTTAGTGAAAGTTCAGCTGATGGTATGAGTGATTCCGTTTCATTGTCGCGAAGATCACTTCTAAATTTATGAAGTATTTTCTTAAAGAATTGTCCATCAATAGGATTGAGTGCAGCTTCTTCTTGCAGAATAACGGGGAAGCGGCTCATATTGACACCAGTTTTGTCTGAGCTCAAATAAACAAACATTGAGGCTTCAGCATCGTGGTTCATGAGTGTTCCATCAGCATGCTTGAAGATAAGAGGAACTCTAAAGCGTTCAATTCCTACTTTGGGAATCGCGATACCTGCAGTATTGGGGAGTTTTTGGAAGTCGTTGAGACCAGTTTCATCTTTTATAGCGCAATTTAAAATATTATTCTTATCACCTTTCAGTGAGTTATTGAGATTAGCTTTCTTACCACTTTTATTCTGTTCGACCTTCTTTAACATGAGATCTCCTTTTTGCTCAAATAACATAACTTGAGCCCTAATGTGTCTAGTAAAAATAGGCCAAAAGTAGCCTTATTTTCTAGACTCGCCCTTTTATATTGGGTTAGAGTGCCAAAAGCAAGTGGAATAGTATAGACGGGCTTCTAGTACTGTTTAAGAGCAGTTAGAGGGCCGTAAATGGGAGAAATACATGAAAATCTCACTTTTTTATAAGAATGTTACGGTTCTCGATTATGCTTATTTAGATGATCATAAGGGCGTCGTAGGAGATGCGTTAAAGGTTCACGTCGAGTTCATCGGTAAGACTGACGCAGAAGGTGTCGTCTATGACTTTAGTTATGCAAAGAAGAAAGTGAAAGAAGTTATCGATAGAGATTGTGATCACAGACTTGTGATTCCCAAAGGCCTGGCAGAAGTAAATGCTGATAAAGTAGCTCACTTCTCCTATCAGTATGGCCTAGCTGATCAGGAGCTCTCCTATACCTGCCCAGAAGAGGGCCTATGTGAAATTCCAAGCTTTCATGTGAATAAGCAAACAATTGCTACTTACTTAGAAAATATCATTCTAGCGGAAATGCCTGAAACTGTTTCGGCCATCAAAATAACTTTAGAAGATGAAGAGTTTAAAGAAGATAAGCCAACTTTTCATTATACTCATGGACTGAAAGAGCATTATGGAAATTGCCAGCGGCTCTTTCATGGCCATAAGAATACTGTCGATGTGATGGTTAATGGCAAAGAAAGAACAGACTTAGAAGAATATCTCTGCGATGAGGTTTTTCAAGGAAGTGTCCACTTTTGTAAGTGGGAGAATGTCGTTAACAAAGAGGTCATCTCTAAAGCAACCGGGATGAAGGTTCCGGCGGGACGCTTTCATGAAATCCCTGTAGTTGAAATTTCTTATACCTCACAGCAAGGCCGCTTTCATGGGGTTCTTCCTGGTAGGGAAGTGTTCTTTATGGAAGAAGAGTCTACAGTTGAAAATCTCTCTATGCTCTTCGCTAAGCTTATTCGCTCAAAAGTGGGCCCTACAGGGCACGTAAGAGTTACGGCCTATGAAGGAATCGCTAAGGGCGCAATCACTTCAATCTAATCTACCTCAATAAGAAAAGGGCCCACCTAAAATATAAGTGGACCCTTTATTATTCTTAATTATAAAGTCCTCCAGTTTGAGTTTTCAAGTATTGAAAACTTACTAAAAGACTTGAATGCCCGGATGCTATTAAGGTTCAAGGATCGCTCCGCTAGGCGTGCTGCTTGAGTGCATCTCCAGATGAATAGTAATTTACTTTTCTGTACCTTCCGCTGCGGGTTCTGCAGGAGTCTCTGCGGGCGCAGCTTCTTCCTGAGTTTTAAGTAGTGCACAAGTGGCAATGGTCTGTGACTCTTCTTGGTTATACCATGTACAACCCTTAGGTGGAGTTAAGTCAGATATTGAGATATTGTCTCCTGCGTGCAGTGAGCTTACATCAACCTCAATAAACTCAGGCATATTTCCTGATTTACCTTCGAGCGTGACTGAATCCATTTGCTGCTGAACTTTTGCTCCTTCTTTTTCACCTGGGGCTTCCCCAACGATTTTAAAAGGAACATCTATATGAGTGATCTCATTCTTTCCGGCAAGGTGTAAGGTAACGTGCACGAGGCGGTTACTTACAGGGTCAAGCTGAAGCTCATCAATTGATGCTTTATAGTCTTGGCCATGCCAAGAGACATCAAAGCGAGAGCCACGGTGCCAATGATTAGAGTTCTTATTACTTATAAAACAAGAGCCGTTTTCAACTGACTTTCCGTGTACGGCAGCTGGGACCAAGCCTTTTTGAAAGTAGGCCTGCTTTGTCGTCTTATTCATTCTTGTTTCTTCACGTGGCGTGAGTTTTAGTTCCATGAATACCTCCAGTATTTCAATTTTGTCAGGTGCAGTATATGACTTGTTTTCCTTGGAAGCAATAAGCATTAACAAGTGCTGTGTAGCTCTCTTAATGAGTTGATTATAGGGATAGACGTTAAGCCAATCTTCCCCTCTTTATTTGAGTTGAGGGGGAGATCTTTTTTTAACATAGGAAAAGAGTTCGTGGCCTATAGATTTCTTATGTAATTCTTCCAATTTGCCGCCATTTTAGAAGCAGTTGGTATTTTCTGGGCCTGATCTAGAGCTGAGTCAGCTTTTGGGAAATCCTTAAGCTGAATAAGGGCTACGGCCTTTTCTATCAGAACCTGGCCTTTTTGCTTCTTCTTGAGTCCTTTACTTATGGCCTGGTCGAAGTACTTAACTGCTGTTTTAAATTCTTCTTTTTCTAAATAGAGCCTTGCTTCTAAGGCGTAGAGTTTTCCATCTTTAGAAAGAGCGGCAGCTCTTGCTAGGGGGACCAGGGCCTTATCAAGTTCCTTTGCCTGAATAAGAGAAGTTGAATACAACTCTAGGTTCTTTTTATTTTCGGTGATGAGTTTCTTTGAGAATCCCTCTTCTAGAAAGAGACTTGCTTCATAGGGCATTCGATTGGAGAGGTAGAGAGAGGCGATATTAAGTATCTCAGGTTCTTCAGTCAGAAGTTCAAGCTTCATAGCAAGTGTTAGAGTTGAAAGGGCAGACATGGACTTTTCTGAATTAAGAAGGCTGCCAGCAAGTTGACTCCAGTACATTTTCTTAGTGTGATTAGTATCAATTAACTTGTAGAGCATTTCTGAAGCTTCTTTATAGCGACTTTGCTCATAGAGAATACTTACCGCGAAGACTAGCCAGTTTTCCTTTGGCTTCTTAGTCAGCTCAATAGCTTTTAAGATTTGCTCGAGTGCTTTCTTCTTTTGATTCTTATGGTGGGCGATGGTGGCCATAAAGGCATGGGCATCTGCATTTGGTTCATTGGAGAGTTTAAACCATAGGTTCAAATTCTTCTCGGCCTTGGAGTAATCCTCTGCGAGAACCTCTAGTTGGGCAAGAGCAAATAAACTTTGAAGAGTTGGTTTATAGGGAAGGGCATTTTGCTTGAGTGTCATCTCAAAAGCATTACGCGCCTTTTTGTACTTTTCAATTTGAGCATAGGCATAAGCAAGAGTCTGCCAAACTTTAGCTTGCTCAAATGCTCGGTAACTCTTCTTTGTCATTTTCTCGAGGATTGCTATAGCGCTCTTGCGGTCATCTTTTGACATATAAGTGTTAGCACGAAGGAGTCTCTTTTGAGCTCCTTTTGAGGTAAGTCCTGGTGCACGCTTAAGAAGTTCGTCTTTGTCTATTTCAAAAGCTGAAGCTAATTGAGTGAGAGTAAAACTAAGTATGAGTATCGCCGTCTTTAGGCTAGGGAAGTTCTTCATAATTATCTTTTCCTAATTACTTAATTTAAAATCAAGATGAACTCCAATACCTTTAGATGCCACGGCTTTACCGTCTACGATCTTAGGCTTGTACTTCCACTTGAGAAGGGCCCGCTTAGCAGCTTGATTGAAAATTCGAGGCGGCTTTGACGAAACAATTGAAACATTCTCAACACCACCAACTGTGTTGATATCAATGAGAAGTTTCACCCATCCTTCTTTTCCAGATCTTGCTGCTTTTTGTGGGTACTGAGGTTCAATTCTTATCAGTGGCATTAAGCTTTGATCGCCGCCTGAGTCTGCAGAGCCGCCTACTCCGCCTCCTAAATAAGGCCCGCTCCCAAGGGAGAGAGAGTTAGAAAGCAGAGGAACATTCATCGCCATTTTTGGAGATGGTGCATCGTTTTGCGTATTAAGCGCGAGCTTTGGCATTTTAGGTGATTTCTTTGGAGCCGGTGGCTTCTTAGGAAGCGTACGCCTTCTTGTTTGAAGATTATTTTGAGGAACACTTCTAATAAAGTCTATGAAGTTTTCGTCACCATTACTGGTCCCAAGCTTTGCTGGTTGAGAAATTAAGCTCGCCATAACAAAGAAGAGAATAAAAGTAACAGGTAAGCCAAATATCACTGCCATAGTGTAAATACTGGCTTTCTTAGTAGATCCAGACTTAGGAGTAACCTTCGCAGAGGATGACGTTTGAGATTCAGGATTGGCCATGATCGTTGTGCTCATCTCTAGTTTCCTTGAGTAGCAGCAACGGAAATACTCATAACACCTGCTGAACGAACTTGGTCCATCACTTTAACAAGCATACCGGTGTGACTTGCCTTATCAGCTTGAACCACAACAGTACCTTCAGGACTTTCAGCATGCATTCTTTCGATATTGGCACGTACTGAACGAATATCAATCTTTCTTTTATCAAGCCAAATGTCACCATTTTTAGAGATGGCAACTAAGATAGAAGCTTTCTGCTTCTTCTGTGCTGTAGCAGCACTTGGGCGACTGACATCAATACCTGCTTCTTTAACGAAACTTGTTGTTACGATAAAGAAAATAAGCATGA
>CALHBL010000031.1 GCA_937930825.1 uncultured Bacteriovoracaceae bacterium | reverse complement strand
ACTCCTAGGGTTTCCGTATAGCTTAAGGCCCAGCAAATAGTTTCTGCGTGGGTCATAAGCTCTTCAAAGCGCTCTTCTTCTTGCCACTTCTGAGGATCAAAGACATCCTTCCAAGCATCTGGCTTGAGGCAGCTAATAAGCAAAGAGACTAAGTTCTTCTTAAATTCATAGTGGGTCTTCTTGAAGAGTGCCGAGCTCTTGTTGTCGCCATTTAACAGAGCGGTAGTGGGGTGATTGAAGAGCATGCCAGAGAGGAATTTCTTGGGGTCTTTCATAACTTCTTTAATTGTGTCTTTCAAGGCCATTAGGGCCTGGATCTGACTTGTTCCTTCATAGAGGAGAGGGCCAAAGCTATCGCGGTGATAGCGCTCAACGGGGTACTCTTTAATAAAGCCATAGCCGCCCAGAACCTGAATGGATTTCTTTGTTAGGTCTGTATAGGCCTCTGTTGCATAGAACTTTACCAGAGGAGTTCTCTTCCTGGTCCACATGGAGGCTTCTTTAAGAGTCTTAGTTTCTTCTTTGGTTAATTCAATTCCCTGGGCCTTCTTATTATCAAGGCAGAGGTAAGTATCAAACCAATTCATGGTATCGGCGATGAGTGCTCTTAGGGCGTCTCTTTCCACAGCAAAATCTTTTAAGTTCCTCTTCATAAGGGGCAGCTCACTAATAGGCTTACCAAAGGCCACTCTTTCTTGAGCGTATTTTTGAGCATAATCAAGTGACTCTTCGATTCCACCAAGTGCTTGAATGGAGACAAGGATTCTGGCTTCATTCATGAGATGAAGCATATATTTAAAACCTTCGCCTTGCTTTCCAACCAAATGGCCTACGGTATTTTCATAGCTAATGACAGTGGTAAAAGAGCCATGCATGCCCATTTTTTCTTCTGATTTATCGACGGTGAAATTGAGGCCTTCTTTTAGCTCTTCGTCAAACAAGACGAAGAACATAGAAATTCCATCTAACGAATCAGGATCACCTTTTACTTTGGCCAACACGAAGGCAAGTCCTCCGCCGCCATTAGTGATGAAGATTTTCTGACCATTGAGCAGATAAGTTCCATTATCTTGTAAGGTCGCGCTGGTTTTCATGGCAGAAAGATCAGAGCCGGAGCCGGGCTCGGTGAGATTCATAGAGCCGCTAATGCGGCCTTCAATAATTTGCGGCACAAATTCATCAGAGATGCTCTCGGGACAGTAACGAAGAAGCATTTCACCAAGAGAGGTATAGAAGCCCAGTAGTGTCGAGGTGCAGAGGCATGACCGAGAGAGCATGCACTGTGAAATCATATAAACACTATTGGGCAGGGCCATGCCCCCGTATTTGGTAGGTAGAGTGATGCCAAAGACTCCTAATTCAGTGGCCTCTTTAAGCATGCGGGTGAGGGCCGGGCCAGGAATTGTTCTTCCGCCCTCAACAGTGCCAGCACCTTCATTGTCTAGGGCATGACCAATTTCATTAACAGAGTTTGCGGCCCAGTCTCCAAGGCCTGACAGGATATCTTTCATGAACTCTTTGACTTCCGCGGGGTTTTGAATACCCTCAGGTGTTGGAAAGTGAGGGTAGTAGAGAGGGATGATTTGATCCCAGTTAAGTGCTTTTTCAAACATCCATTGCCATTCTTTAGAGTCATCAAAGTGATTCATACCCAATCCTTTTGCTATAATTGTGAGAATGTAGTTTACCTAACGGATAAGAATGGCGCTAGAGTTATTGTTTTTTCATAATGGTCATGTATAACACTCACATGAATACTGATAAGCTCAATTTAAATTTAGAAAATCTCGATTTGGGCTTCTGGGCAAAAGAGAAAGTCAATGACTCTTCTCGAGATTATTGGGCCCATGAGCTTATAGCGTTAGAGCTGCTCAATGGGGAAGAGCTTGAAAAAGCCTTTAGTGTTGAGTCTAGCAGAAATAGAATGAAGCTCTTCGATGAGGCCGGTAAGTTTATCAGAGTGTAACTGTCTGTCTCTCTAAACTTGAAGAACAAAGTCTGTTTTATGCCTACGTAATTGAGAATAATATTCCAAAGAAAAGATAAAATCTTAAATAACTCTCGATGGTTTTAATTCTTACGATACGTATAAGTGAACTTTTTTAATTTACTGCTATTTTCATTCATCTTCTTTCCTAGAGTCGCCAATACGCAAGGGAATGTGCCCGCTTACTATAGGGGTGTGGAGAAATTATACGACTATCAAGCTAGAGATTTTGGCTATGGTCAATACCTCTATACACTAGATAGTCTTTCGCCAATGGCCTTGGGGCAGAACTCTCTTTGGCCTGGGCAAGTGCCAAATGTGTTTTCATTTTCGCCGCCAGATACTTCTTTGCAGAATCGACCTTTATTTTCTACTACTCCTTCTTTTTCAATTCCTTGGTCACCGTCGAAGACGCAGTATATATATAATAGGGTAGAAAAGGAGAGGTTAAAAAATAAGAAGAAAATAAAGAAGCAGGTTCAAAAGAATAAGAAGGCCAAAGAGGCAATCTACAAAAGGGTACTTAAGTCAGATATTGGTGTCCTCGAGAATGTAAACCGAGTTGTCGATGCAGATGTCAATAGGACTTGTGCCTACCGGGTTAAAGTAGTTCCAGCTACGAGTGACGATGGTTTTGGAGCTTGGAATGCTCAAGAGAGTGAATTGGACAAACAAGTTGCTGTTGGTGCTAGTCAGAATACGACCATAGGCGACTGCATAAAAGATGTAGAAAATGGAACAGGTCAGAGTTTAGATCAGACCACATGGAATCTTTGTAAGAAGAATGTATCCGTGCTGGACCAATATAGTCATAAGAGAGAGGGCTCCAATCATGCATGGAGAGGGGCCAGTGTGAAGCACCGAATTTTTAAAGAAAATAATCTCGTTAATATTTCAACATCCATTCAGCTTAACTATGTGGGTGCGGGCGAGAATAAAAGTAAGTCTTTTGAAAAAGTGAAGAAGTCTCTTCCTTGTATAAAGAAGTTCTATGCCAAGCACGGAATTAAGTTGAATTTAGAAATTGAAACCGAACCAAGAAAGGGTGGTGAGCGTGCTTGTGACCATCAAGTCAATCTCCATGATACGATGGCAAGAGCGGATAGTTTAAACTGGGTTAGTCACGGCTATCATAGATCAGAAGAGATTGGGGATGATGAAAGATGCGCTGTTCTAGTTCATGAAG
>CALHBL010000030.1 GCA_937930825.1 uncultured Bacteriovoracaceae bacterium | reverse complement strand
AAACATGGGGTGGGTTCCAAGAAGGGAGACTTCTGGCGGTAAGTGTTCCATCATCCAACGTACTGGCTCACTTTTAACAGAGCAAACATCAATAACTAAGGTGTTCTTATTAATGAGCGTGCTCATTTCTTTAAGAAGATTCTCCAAGCAGCTCATGGGAACAAAGGGAATAATGATGGGGCACTGGCAAACCTCTTTAAGGGTTGCGGTTTGCGCTCCAATGGCCTTAATCTCTGATTGATAGTCTTGCTGATCATAGATTAAAAGGTCTACATCCTGTGCTAAGTTTCTTGCTATAAGTTTCCCAAGTCGTCCAAAGCCAATAAAGCCTACTTTCATAAGATATCCTTAATGGCACTTAAGCCTTTCTTTATATTCTCTTCGCTATTAGCAAAAGCAACCCTAAGGGTTCCTGGCACACCAAAGTAACTGCCAGGTAGGAGTGCAACTTTAGCTTCTTTGAGTATGTGAAGAGCGAGGGCTTCATCACTTCCAAATTTTAGAATGAGCTCATCCTGAATTTTAGGAAAGAGGTAAAATGCTCCTTGCGGTTTAGGAGTATCGGAGAAGATTTCTTTGCAAAGACTATAAGCAAGATCTCTTCTCTTGGTAAACTCTTCTCTCATGTACCTCTTTATTTCGTCTTCATTTTCCAATGCAGCAAGAGCGCCCTTTTGTATGAAAACAGGTATATTCCCACAAACATGGCTTTGAAATTTATTTAGGCCAGCTATAATCTCTTCATTGGCCGCAACGTACCCAATTCTAAAACCAGTCATGCAAAAGGTTTTACTAAAGCTTTGTACAATAAGAGTTCTCTCTAGGCCTTGGTCTGCAATGCCTGCAGGTCCGAGAAATTGCTTACTTTCAAAGACCAAAGCCTCGTAGGCTTCGTCACTAATAATATAAATTCCATTCTCTTTGGCCATGGCCAAAACTTTCTTTATTTCTCCGCAATCGTAAATCAAGCCAGAAGGATTTGAAGGGGAGTTTAGAATAATGATTTTAGTTCTTGGAGTGATGGCCTTCTCGATGATATCAGCATCAAGTCTTCCTCGATTTGTCTCTACAAAGACTGGATTTGCTCCTGCTAGTTTAACGGCCTCTGGAAAGCTAACCCAATAGGGCGTGGGAATAATGACTTCATCATTAGAATTGCACAGAAGTTGAAAGAGAGAATAGAGTATTTGCTTTGAACCATTACTGATAAAGACATTCTTTGCGGAAATAGAAAGCTTTTGGTCGTGAATGAGCTTGCTTGCAATGGCCTCCCTCAAAAAGGGTTGGCCTGGGACAAGTGCATAGCGGGTGTCACCTTCATCAAGGGCTTTTTTAGTTGCCTCAATAATGACCTTTGGAGTAGGAAAGTCTGGCTCTCCTACATTGAAGCTTATGATCTCTTCACCTTGGGCCTTGAGCCCAGCTATAACTGAGGCAAGCTGGACTGATTTAGACTCGCTGACATTCTGAATTCTTGAAGCAAACTTTGTAGTGGTAATTTTCATAGACTACTAGTCTAAGCTTATTTGTCGTTTTTTGCACCATCTTCTGTTTTAAGAAATGAGCGCATTTGCTCTGCTTGGACTTTTACAGATTCTTCATGAATAACATTGTAAATTTCTTGGGCAAAGGGAGCGCGCAGACCAACATTTGTGGCCTGGTCAGAAACTTTCTGCATCAGCTGGCCCATTCTTCTTACCTGCAGCGCCGTAACTTTATTTTCGATCTTAAGCTGACCGATTCTTTCAACAATATTAAAGCGCATTTTTAGAGCTTCGATTATTTCAGAATCAATAGAATCGATTTGTGTTCTGAGGTCACCAAGCTTTTGTTCAAAAGTACAGTCAGGAGAAAACTCTGTTTTTAAGTTTAAATTACTGATGATATTTGAAAGCATTGTGGGAGTAACTTGTTGAGCAGCATCACTCCAAGCTTGGTCAGGAGTAGGGTGGGTTTCAACCATGACGCCATCCATATCGACATCCATCGCTTTTTGACAGACGAGGGCTATCCGATTGCGGTCCCCAGTAATATGGGAAGGATCGCAAATAATAGGAAGTTCAGGGAGAAGCCTCTTTAATTCCATAGGAATTCTCCATAGCGGAGCATTTCGATACTCGGATTTTTGGGCGCTAGAAAAACCTCTATGAATGGCCACAAGTTTATCAATCCCCGCTAGGCTAAGCCTTTCAAGAGCGCCCATCCAAAGAGCAAGGTCAGCATTAATAGGATTCTTTACCATGACAGGAATATTAGTCCCTTTAAGAGCGTCAGCAATCTCTTGGACACTAAAAGGATTTACAGTGGTTCTCGCTCCAATCCAAAGAATATCAACACCATACTTGAGGGCGAGTTCAACGTGACGAGCATTTGCAACTTCAGTTGTTACCATGAGTCCTGTTTCTTGTTTGACAGTACTAAGCCATTTGAGCCCTTCTTCGCCAACACCCTCAAAGCTATTAGGCCTAGTTCTTGGTTTCCAAATGCCGGCCCGAAAGATGCGAACATCCTCGATTTGAGAGACTGCTTTGGCAGTAGCAAGCATTTGCTCTTTAGTTTCTGCCGAGCATGGTCCTGCTATAACAAGGGGTCTTTTTAAGTTGGGTATCCACTTATTCATTGGTTTAATATCCATCGATGACTCCCTTGCTTTAGTTGCCTAAAGTACTTGTTACTTTGACCACTATAGAATGAGGCCAGATTTTAAGATATGACGACTTATGATGCAATGGCCATGCCGAATTACCCCCACTTATCAATAAAGGAAATGGGAGTAACAACTGGAAATTATAGCTTAAGTCTTTCTTTGATCGTACCCATTATGTGAAAGCGTCTAAACTTTAGTCACCCACACGTCTCTATATCAAAAAAGTTGAAGTCATTGAAAGTCCATTGAGACATA
The DNA here is from genome assembly GCA_937930825.1 of uncultured Bacteriovoracaceae bacterium. Taxonomy (GTDB): domain Bacteria; phylum Bdellovibrionota; class Bacteriovoracia; order Bacteriovoracales; family Bacteriovoracaceae. Next base: position 91 of record CALHBL010000030.1, on the reverse strand, counting down.
GTTTGAGTTCAGGAAACCACATACTTGTAGTATCTTGAGCTTAAAATAGGCCATATTTCGATATCCATAGGCCCTTTTCTTAACTGTCTTA
>CALHBL010000029.1 GCA_937930825.1 uncultured Bacteriovoracaceae bacterium | reverse complement strand
CAGACATTTCTTCATGAGCTACAGCACTTAGAGTTTAATCATGTTCTTAGACATCAATGGGATGGTGTTGTTGAAGTTTCTACAACCACTGGAAAAGGCCTTAAAGATATTCTCTCATCAAAGCAAATAGCAACTCTTGGTGAGAAGAGAATTAAGAAAATTGAGAGTATGCTTAAAAAGGGCCATACAGACTTAGGAATTGATGAGACTTTAGCTGTGCAAGCAGAGCTAAAGGCAATGGGCTGGCGCGCTTATATTCCAGGAGGCCCTGGAGCGTCCTCTCGAAATTATGCTGCCAGCCATAGAGTAAATGAGCTTGCACAGATATCAGGCCTTACTAAAATACAGAAAATAGAACTCTTAAAGGCGCGGGGATCGGACATATTAACCTCTATAGACACAAGCGCCATGCTCTTCTATGGGACAATCCTAGGAACTCTTGCCTATGAAGGAAGTAAAGTATTTATGATTGATGATGAGGAAAGCCTGATTATTCAAAACTCAGATAAGACGTGGACTTCAGTTACTAAAGAATAATTAAGCCACTATATGGCCCTCCTATTTGAGTTTTCAAGTATTGAAAACTCATCTAAAGACTTCTATTCCCTAATGGCACTGTGACTTACCTTACAGCTACTTCAATTACTAAGTCAGTAGCGCTACGACTCGCTTCAATTACTTAAGCCGTTTTCTTCTTCTGCTCTGGAAACCTTGTCTCTAACTGATCAAGAACTTCTCTAGAAATGAGAAGTTTCTTTCTTAAGGCCTCTCTAGAGATTCCCATCTCCTTTGCGGCCTTTGACTTATTGCCATTACATCTTTTAATTTCAGTGATGATCATCTCTCTTTCGATAACCGCAAGTCGATCTTTTAGCGTGATATGAAAATCACTTACAAAGGGCAAGTCACCAAAGATACGCTGCTTTGCTTGCTTATCAACTAGAGGAGATGCGCTCGTCTCCATATCAACATCGCTAATAACATGGGCCTTGGGGTTATAAAGAACAGCTCGCTCAACCATCGTTCGCAGTTCTTTAACATTACCAGGCCAGTCATAATCTTTAATTTTAGTCATCATTTTTGGTGAGAGGCCCTTTAAGAGAAGTCCCTGCTGCTTACACTCCACCTTCAAGAAGTATTCAACGAGCATTTCAGCATCATCCATTCTTCTTCTTAAAGGCTCCATATAAACATAGGCCTTAGACAGAAGTTCATAGAGCTCTCTATCAAAAATACCTTCATCAACCATTTGACCTAGATCTTTTGAAGAAGTGGCAATAACCCTAACGTCTAAGCTTATCTTACTCTCTGGCACTCGCCTCTTAGTGAGAACTTCATAGAGCTCTTCTTGATAAGCAAGAGGAAGTGAGCAAATTTCTTGAAGGATAATTGTTCCCCCCTGACTTTGAGTCATCTTACAGTCCCTCTCATTACCCCACAGCTGACGGGCAAGCCCATCAATATTCTTGCTATTGCAATCCACAGTTTCTAAGGTTTTTAATCCTCTTTGACCTTCATGATGAAGAATTTTTGCATAGAGTGATTTTCCTACCCCACGCTCCCCATGAATAAGAACAGGAGAATCAAGATCTTTTAATTTTATAATCGTATTTCGTAAGCTACCCATATGCGGAGTTTTTCCAATCAGAGTATGCTTTCTATCATGAGGACTTGAGAATTTTCTTATCTGAGAAGATTCACTCATAGGATTAAATTTATGAAAGACTGAACTAAAAACAAGGGCCAACACTTTCATCGTTTTTTCATCTTCAACTGTAAAACGATCCTCGCTTCTCTTATTGATCACTTCTATAACACCAATTATTTTATCCTCTCTATTATGAATAGGGTGGCAAATAATCGATTTCGTCTCAAACTTATACTTCTTATCAAAGAAGTCATTGAAGCGACTTTGATCACTAATGGTATCAATATTAAGGGCCACACCTGTTGTAAAAACAGATCCAGCTATCCCTACGCGGTAATCAAATTTCAGATCTTCCTTCTCTACCCCAAGAGCTGCAATCGCTTCCAGCTCATTAGTCTCTGGATTGATCAGAAATACAGATGAGCGGTGGGCATTCATCACGCGAACAACTTCCTCTAGCATATTCTCTAGAAAGCCTTCTTTATCACCAAAGTGAGTAATATCTTTAAATAAGGAGAGCAAAAGAGAGAACATTTCAAAACCATCACTGGCCTTTGTGTACCGCTCTTTTAAGGCAGAATCGATTAAGCAATCCTTAAGCCTTTCACTTGAAAAACTAAGCACAAATTGCTGAAGGAATTTATTTATTTTTGCTTCTTCATCTATCTCTATTCCATAGATAATCTCATCATCATCAATAGCATTACAAAAAGCTCTTACAACTCTACCCGTAAGATCCAAGTGATATTTTTTAAATTGAAGGCTCATCACAATTTCGGTGCCAACACTTATTCTTTCCATGGAACTAAATCCAAGGCCAGTGACAGAAACATCCATAAGAGTAGCGTCTTCTATATACTCATTCTTTCCAAGAATATTTTCTTTCTCAACAAGAAATCTAAGATTATCCGCCTTCTCAACGGGTATACGAAAGGACTGATAGAATTTAAATTCAGAAAAACTCGCTAGCATTGCAATCTCCTACAGATATCACGAAGTTACTTGCTAATCTCTTCGGAGATCTTTTGTAGGAATTGAGGAGAAGTGCCAAGAAATATAGGCAATCACAGTAATTTCGATAACTTACAAAATGGTAATTAGTTAGATTTCTTCTTAATTAACTTCGCTTCTTCATTCTCTAGGGCAACAAAGCCCTCACCTCTTATCTCGTGCATAATTGCTGAGTGGATGGAACCTTTAAAGAGCTTCCAGTAAGAGCTTGCTTTACGAGCGTCGCTTGAGGGCAATTCAAGAGTGAAAGTTGGAATATTTCTCTCATTACCTGCGTAGTTACCTAGGCTTCCTGGAAAGAAGGGATAGTTTTTAATTCTATAACCCTTGGCCTCTTCACTCATGCGAATAAGCAGTTGGTTTGCTCTTGAGCCGACAATCCCCCCAGTATGTTCACTGGCAGGT
>CALHBL010000028.1 GCA_937930825.1 uncultured Bacteriovoracaceae bacterium | reverse complement strand
AGTGGTTATTCACTATATTAATAAAACAATAAATGAGTTTAATGAGTATGGAACAGTGGAATACCTCTTCAAAGACTTGGCCAAGTACTGGTCAGAAATGAAGGGTTATGCTCTTGCCTTTCAATTTAATCCCAGTGCTATTATGAGCGATGGTGACTTTGATGAAATGCATACCCTCTTAGGAGATGCTCCTGTTCTTCCCAATGCTCCTCTTGATGAAGTCGATAGCTATAAGAGTAAATTAATTCAAGCACGAGACATCCTGCAAAGAGCATTTGGTTTTTCACAGGTTAATACTCAAAATTGGTAATACTCACTTATAAAAAATCGGTCTGGAGGAATCTCTGGGCCTTTTCAGTTTTTAAAAGTAACAAGGATGACCATTCCATGAAGAAGATTTTACTACTGACAAGCTTACTTACCCTTAGTGCTTGTAATGACTTTACTCAAAAAAACCTAGTAACAAATACCGCTGAAGAAGCAGTTGTTAACAGTTCTGAGCTTCTCTTGGGTCAAACTAGTCTTATCAATTCAGGTGATTTCACCATAGAAAAGCTGCTGGCAAATACTGGAACTTTCATTATTGGCCCTCTTAGTACTGAGCTTAATGACCAAATCTCTAATTTGAATGCTGGTATAACACAATACTGCTCGACTTTAGCTGCTCTGCCCTTTGTGACCAAAGATCAAGTTACTTCGTTTAGAAAACCTCTCCAAGACTCTTGGAAAGAGGCAATGCTCACTTTTCATAAGTTAGAGCTTATGAACTTTGGTCCAGCTCAATCAGCTTCCTCTACCTCTATGCAGTCTATCTATTCCTTTGATGGAAAAGATAAATGCCGCGTGGATATCGCTCTTCTTCAAGTTGAGAGAAATAGATTACCCGTCTTTGAAGTTATCGATAACTATAATGTCAGAGGCCTTGATACAATTGAGCCCCTCCTCTTTGGGGATCCCAATAAAGGCCGCTGCCAAAGAGAGAATCCGCGTATAACAACATGGTTTAAGAAACCACTCCTTGAAAGAGAGCAGGCATCTTGTAAATTGATGACCCATCTTATGAAGGATATCTCTTTGAAGTCATCTCAATTAGAGAACGCCTGGTCTCCTCGAGTCGGAAACTACACCGCTTCCATGCTCAATGGATCTGCTGGTACTAGTATAGAAGTTGTGAATCAAATTTCCCAGTCCCTCTTCACAATGGATACACTCATCAAAGATGTTAAAACTTCTTATCCTGCTGGATTCGAAGTTCGTATCGATGAAGTTGTAACGAAGTGTCCAGATTCGACGTGCCCGAGAGCAACCGAGCACCTCTATGCTGATATGGCCCTAGAGTCTCTTCAAGCATCTCTAGAAGGTTTTAAATTGATTTTTACAGGAACTCATGCTCAAACGGGAGTGAATGGATATGGACTTGATGACCTTCTTAAGAGTAGAGACTTTGCCACTATTGCAGAACAACTCTCAAAGAATATTGATACTGCCATCGCTAATATTGAAAAGATCAAAGATCAATCTCTGAGGGATATGCTAACGAATGTCGACCCAACTGGTTGCCAGCAAACAACAGCTGAAAATAGAAAAGTTGAGGCCTGCGCTTTGGTTTGGGATATTAGAAAAATCACTGACCTCTTAAAGAATGACTACCTCGTTGCACTGGCCGAGCTAAGCGCTCCAAGACAGGCCGTGGGGGATAACGATTAATGAGACCAGTCATTGCCTGCCTTTTAATTCTTCTTCCTTCAGCTTTTGCTCAGAACCTAGAGAGTAAAGTATCTACCAACCCTCAAGAAGAAGTCTCTGGTGGTGAAGAAGATCCTAATACGATCTATGTCATCGGCTCAAAAGAGAAGGCCTTCTACGCTCCAGGAAGTGCGCACTTTATAGATAAGAAGGAACTTGAAGTCTTTAACTATACTGATGTCACCCGTGTTCTTGATAAAGTTCCCGGGGTTTATATTCAAGAAGAAGACGGCCTAGGACTAAGACCCAATATCGGTCTTAGAGGCGCCCATCCCCATCGCTCAAAGAAAGTGACGTTGATGGAAGATGGTATTCTCATCGGTCCTGCTCCCTACTCAGCTCCAGCGGCTTATTACTTCCCCGCAACCAGCAGAGTAAATAATCTTGAAGTCTTTAAAGGACCTAGCTCAACTCAATATGGCCCAAACTCCATCGGTGGCGCCATCAATATGGTCACCTCTTCTGTCTCTGGTAAGAAGGAAACTGAAGTTGAAATCTCAAGTGGCTCTTTTACTAACCTTCTTATCAGTAACCGTGGTCAATCTGATAACCTTAGCTGGTTTATTCAAGCAGGAAGAAAGCAAGGCGATCTTCTCAAAGAGCTTCCTAATGGTGAAGAGATTGGTTTCGAGCAAAATGATGCTATGATAAAGTTCTCCTATAATCTACCTGGAGGCCATTCTCAAAGTATCAACACAAAAATTTCAATCGCCTCAGAAGTTTCTGATGAAACTTACCTTGGTGTGACTCCCACAGACTTCAACCGTGATGCCTTTAAGAGATATGCCGCTTCTGCGGATGATACTATGGAGTGGGATAGGATTGGTGCAACCCTAAGCTACAATCTCTCTCCTTTAAAGTGGCTTCAACTTAGTAATACCTTCTACCATCATCAAATGAATCGCAACTGGACCAAGTTCAACGAACTAGCGAGTGGAGCTGATTTTAGATCGGCCTTAGGTGAAAGAGGCGAGCAAAGCTTAGTTGATCTTCTAAGGGGCAGCCGCGATAGCTTAAATAGTAACGAGAACCTTATCATTGGAACAAATGATAGAAAGTACTACTCACAAGGAATTCAAACTAAAGCACATCTAAGCTTAGAAACAGGAAGCCTCTACCATGAACTCGATATCGGTCTTCGCCTTCATCGTGATCAAGTTCAAAGGAATCATTCAGAAATTCAGGCCAGCATGACTGGAGGAGAGCTTAGCTACCTTGAAGGAACTAATATCCTCACTAATCGAAATGAGGATACCAGTAATGCTTTAGCTGTCTTTGCTGAAGATGAAATTATTACTGGAAATCTCTCAACTAAAATTGGCGCGCGAGTTGAGCACGTTAAAACAAAGAGGAATACCAGAGTTTTAGGGCAAGAACTGATCGAAAACTCTGATACTATTTTTGTTCCAGGAGTAGGAGTCAATTACTCTGTTACAGATTCCTTTGTCTTATTAGCGGGTATAAATAAAGGCTTCACTCTGGTAGGCCCAGGTCAAAGTAACGCTATAGAACCTGAAGAGGCCACTAATTATGAAGTAGGCTTCCGCCTCAAAGCTCCCCTCTCCCTAGAAGCCGTGGCCTTCTATAGTGACTATAGAAATATAAAAGGGACTTGCTCCTTTTCTGCTGGCTGCAGCGATGCAGAAATTGACAGAGAATTCAATGGAGGTCGGGCCGAAATTTACGGGCTAGAGTCCATGGCCTCTCATACTTTCGATGCGGGCAGCTTTAGCTTCCCCGTCCGCCTTGGCTATACTTTCACTGTCGCTCGTTTCAAAGAAGAAAATAGCAGTGATAACCCAGAGTGGGGACTTGGCCTTATCCAAGTCAATGATCCCATGCCCTATGTCCCCCAAAATCAAATCACTTTTGGAAGTGGTGTTCACTATAAGAAATTTGCTATGGATTTGAATTTTCTTTGGAAGGGCCAAATGGCCGATCAGGCGGTTGCCCTCAACCGCTCACTTATTCCCAGTTATGGCGTTATTGATACTGCTTTTTCCTATCAGTACTCAAGAAAGGGTAAGGCCTTTCTAAGAGTTAATAATATTTTAAATAATACTTACCTTGTAAGTCTTAGACCCTTTGGTGCCAGGCCAGGTGCTCCTCGCACTATTGTTGCAGGTTTCAACCAAAGGTTTTAGCGTGCAGGAATTATTCAAAAATATTTTCTCCTTAACAATAGATCCTGCTCAAAGACTCTACTGGCCCTTTCTTATTTCAAGTGCCTTAGTCGTTCTTCTGTTAGGAAAGAAGAAAGCTTTCAAAGACCTTCTTCACCCAAGCTCCCTTCTTGATATTAAAATCTTAAGTATTAATTTAGTTTTAAAGACTTTTCTCTTTCCAATTATACTCTTTTCAAGTTTTAGCATTTCACTGCCTCTTATTAAGGCCATGCGTTCTGTCTATCCTCTCTTTCAAGGTTTTGAGTCCACTCCCCTCAACCAAAGTGTCCTCATCACAGTCTTAGCTTTCACTCTCAATGATTTTCTACGCTTCTTTCATCACTTTCTCATGCATCGAAGCGCACTCCTCTTTAAGCTACACCAAACTCACCACTCTGCTTTAGTCCTTACTCCTTTTACTTTATTTAGAACTCACCCTCTTGAAAGCCTCATGGCATCTGCCCGCAATATAATAAGCTTGAGCCTCACTATCGCCTTAACTTCTTTTCTCTTCAAAGAACGGGTAAGTACCCTTGATATCTTAGGGGTCAACGCCTTCGGCTGGATTTTCAATGCGGCCCTTGCCAATCTACGCCATTCCCCAATTCCTATCAGCTTCGGCCCCTTTGAATACCTCTTTATTTCTCCTCGGATGCATCAAATTCATCACTCTAGTAGACCTCAGCACTTTGGTAAGAATTTTGGGGTGGCCTTAAGTATTTGGGACTTGGCCATAGGAACATTCTATCGTCCAAATCGAGACGATTTATTCTCTCTTAAGTTTGGACTCTCCACCAGCTACGATAAAGAAAAATCCCTTCAGGCCACAACTCTAAAGGGGGCCCTCCTTCCTTACTTCCGAACTTCATAAACAAATTTAATGAGATTTTACTAAAAATAAAATTTTGTCTACAATTTTTTGATTATTACTCCAGTCAAAAAAGAGGTTCTTTATGAAAAGTCTTATCGTAATCCTAAGTTTTCTAAGCCTGATGAGTTCTTGCTCTCAAATGGGTCACAAAGAAAAAGCAGTCAGCAAGGCTAAAGAAAGTATGGGCGCTAGTGTTGAAGATTTGGCGGCATCGATAGATAAGCAGTACTCATCACTAAAGAAAGCATGTGACCTCAGCCATGCAAAGAGTTGTTTTGAATTAGCTGGCTTTCACAAGATTAAGAGCAGTAACACTGTGGCCAATAATTTATTTAGTAAGGCCTGCAGCTTAGGTTATAAAGAAGCTTGTTAAAATAATATTTTATTTAATAAATGCTCTTTTATTTAAGACCATTGATATTGGTCTTAAATAAAAGAGTTTACTCTAGAATTCATAGAGCTCGTTTAGAATTCTTCTATCGTAATCTGACATGACGCTATCTTTTCTATAGGACATGATACTCTCTTGACCATCAAAAACATGATGAAGCCCAAGAAAGTGACCGACCTCATGCTCTCC
>CALHBL010000027.1 GCA_937930825.1 uncultured Bacteriovoracaceae bacterium | reverse complement strand
AGTGAAGTAGCGGATATTGCAAATAGTTGCTCCGGTTTTGGCGGGGCGATTAGGGCCGCGATGTTTCTGAAAGAGTTTAAGGGAGATATCCCATGGGCCCACCTCGATATATTTGCTTGGAATGACAGTAGGCAAGGATTCTTTAGAGGGGCCGGTGGCTCAGGCCAGGCCGTTCAATGCCTTGCTCAATTCTTGTCACAAATTTAAAGATAAGAATCACTTATGATGTTAAGAATTAAATGGTATTTTATTTTTTAAAAAATATTATCAAAAATAAGAGAGTACAATTATTCCACAGGAGGATACATGCATAATTTAGTTAAAGTATTTGTTAGCTTGGCTTTTATCTCGAGCTTATCTGCTTCCGTTGTTAAGTTAGATACGGCGAAGTCAGGTGTTAAGTGGACTGGGACAAAGGTTACTGGGAAGCACTTCGGAACAGTCGCTTTAAAATCAGGTCAGCTAGAGATCGAGAAAGGTATTTTAAAGAGTGGTTTGGCGGTTGTTGATATGAAAACAATTAAGGTTACTGATATCAGTGGTGAATATGCACAGAAATTGGCCAATCATCTTAATAGTAAAGACTTCTTTGCCGTTGATGTAAAAGGAAATGAAGTTGCAACTTTTAAAACCACTAGCGTTAAGCCAATGGGCAAAGGTACTTACAAAGTAAAGGGAGCTCTAACGATAAAGAAGAAAACTGAGGAAGTGAACCTTACTTTAAAAGAAGTAAAGGGGAGCTTCACTGGGGAGTTGAAATTCAATAGAACTAAGTTTGGAATTCGCTACGGGTCAGGAAGTTTCTTTTCTGATTTAGGTGATAAAATGATTAATGATGAAGTTACTTTGGAGTTGAACTTAAACCCTAAGAAATAGTTTATTCTCAGTTATTTTGAATGAGTATAATAATTGCCTTTCTAAAGTCTCCTTGGTTAAATGGACCACCAAGGAGATTTCTATACCGCTACTGGAAAGGAACTCAAGTGGCCCTAGCGTAACTTGAGCCTTAGTACCATTCGGGTATTCAAGTCTCTTGGTGAGTTTTCAATACTTGAAAGCTCAAACAGGAGGACTATATGTTCAAAACTTTACTTCTATTATCGTTAACTCTTTCATTCTATACCTGCGCAAAGGTTGAGAAGACTAAGGTCGCATCGGTCAAAAAATCAGCAGCTAAGCATAAGAAGCCTGTGGTCGTGATGAAAACCTCCAAAGGCGTGATCGAGTTAGAACTCTATAATAAGAGGTCTCCTAAAACAGTAGAAAACTTTCTTAATTATGTTAATTCTAAATTCTATGACGGTACGATTTTCCATAGAGTGATAGATGGATTTATGATCCAAGGGGGAGGCTTTACAACCGGGCTTCAAAAGAAAGAAACGAGGGCCCCAATCATGAACGAAGCTGGAAATAGAATAAATAACGATGAGAGCACAATCGCTATGGCCAGAACTGGAGACCCTCATTCTGCCACCGCTCAATTCTTTATTAACGTTGCTAATAACTCTTCTCTCAATCACACTGCTCCAACTGATCAAGGCTTTGGTTACACGGTCTTTGGAAGAGTTTCCAAGGGAATGACTGTGGTTAATAAAATTAAGAAAATGGCGACTAAGAGAAATGGGCCTTTTCAAAACTTACCAATGGAAACGATTACCATATTGAAAGCCTATCTTAAGAAGTAGGAGTGAATCTTAATGAGTTATGGGAAGGTCACAACTTTCCTTTTACATTAGCTCCTATGGTAGGTCTAAGCCATGCAGCCCTTCGAAGGGTTATTCAAGACTATATGCCTGAAGGAGCTGAGACTCATTGGCCAACTGAAATGCTTAACTCTCGCCGCCTCCCAGGTCAGGTCTTAGGTGAAACACCTGAAACAAAAAAATCTCCACTAGACAATCTCCTTATTCCCCAAATTCTAGGTAATGAAAGAAAGTTTATAGAACCCTCCATTATCAAACTTAAGGAGTGGGGGGCCCGTGGTATTGATATTAATATGGGCTGTCCAGTAAAGAAGGCCTTAAAGCATAATTATGGGGTGGCCCTTATGGGTGACCCTGAATATGCATGTGAAGTTGTAAGGATTGCGGTCTCTAGTTCCGATTTGCCAGTCTCTGTAAAACTAAGAGTTGGCCTCAGCCGTGACGAAGGTCACTTTTTAAAATTTAATGAAGGACTTATTAAGGCCGGAGCCTCACTTCTTTGCCTCCACCCAAGAACAGCTGAGCAGAAGAGAAAGGGGACGGCCGACTGGAATCAAATTAAGCTTCTCAAGAAGCAGCTTCCGGAAGTTCCTATTTATGGCAATGGAGATGTCCAGGTTTATACTGATGCACTGAAAATGATAGAGACCACTAATTGTGATGGAGTGATGATTGGCAGGGCATTGACGGCCAGGCCTTGGATGATGTGGCAATTGGGAGAGTCGATGGGTTTAAAAACGCCAACGGCCCAAGTCGGAAGAAGCTGTCCCTACACTCCTGAAGAGGAAGCATATGAATATGGGAGGGCCCTTAAATTATTCATCGGCTACTGCTTAGATTATTATCCAATTGATAATGCTCAGAGGAAGATCAATTTCTATTTGAAGGTCTCTTCAGTTTGGTTGAATTTTGGTCATAGCCTTTCAAAGAAGATTTTTGCCTGTAATGAACTGAATGAGTACCATGAAGTCATCGATAGCTTCTTTTCTAAGCCTGGATTATCTCTAGCACCATCAACTCTACTATCTTATTAAGCTAAGAGTTTTCTACTGGCGCTATAATTAGGCCCGTTCGTTGACCCACTTTGACTTTCTTATTAGGGAAGATGACTGCTTCTCCAGCTCTTGCATAGCGGGGCACTCCTAGAGTTGTTTGAATGAGGCTAGCTTCATCAAGTGGCATGAAGTTATGATAGTCATCACTCAGATGCATAGTAGTTTCTTCATCGGCCTGAATGAGTTCTTCAACAACATGGTAAGTAATAAGGCCTTGTACTGGATTCCTTTGTTGAGGAGGAACACCCTTTGATGTGAAATCACGCAGACCTTGGTAGGCCTGGCTAAAGTCCTCAGCTCTATTTTCTCCAAAGGGTCTGACCTTTCCGAGCTCCATTGTAAACGAAGTCGCACCATGATTGGTACAGGAATAGGAGCTATAGGTCGTGTTACTGGCATGGGACTGGACAGCGGCTTCAATCCCAAAACTTTGTAAAAGAAAGATTTCTTCTTGTGTTATTCTACCTCCCTTTGCCAATTGAAAAGGGCGAATCGCAAACTTCTGATGGTAGGAGCCTCTTATAGCTGTATGAAGGTCAAAATGCCATAACGATAGTGAGGTAAATTTCTGAGCAAATTTTTGAGTGCTCTTTTCTAATACCAAGGCACGCTCGGACTCTCTTAGCTCTTTGTATTGAGTGTGAGTGCCACTGAAAAGTCGATTTAAATTAAATTCGAGGAAACGCTCCTGGTTCTTCATTGCTTCTAAATTTCCAAACTGAATAAGAAGAGGAAGAGCTGGGGTTAAGTTCTTAGCATAAACTTCTTGGAGAAGTTTACAAATCATCTCTATTGGCGCCGTTTCATTCCCATGAATGCCACAGCTTAGGATAAGGGAGTAGGGGGAAGTTATTTCCTGAGGACCAAGCTCTATGATGCCTTCGTCTAGAAAACTTATCTGAGTTTCTCCCCACTGGATTAAAGTAGGTTTAGGGGGCCAGTTAAATGAAGAACTTAGAATTGATTCTAATGGTTCTTTAAGGAATTCAATCATGGTCTACCTTGATTTTAAAGGGCCTGAGCTATTTTAAAGGCTTTCTTTTCTTTCCACTTGTACCACCACTCAGGTGCAATCTTATTGACAAGTCTATCAACCATTTGCATGGCAATGAGGTTTGTAACCCCTTTCATTCTTTTTAGAAATTGATGATGAGGGCAGCGCAGAGAAATCGCATAGCCAGCTTCCTCATAAACAACATGATGCCAAAAACCACTTGGGATAAAGAGAGTTTCACCAGGTTCTAGAATGACTTCATGGCCCTCAGCTTCTTTTAATAGGGGATAGCGTTCATAGTCTGGAGAATCCACATCTACATAACTTCTAATTGTAAAAGGGTGTCTGTAGAGCTTCTTACTTTCACTTTGGGCAAAGAGTATAAATCTCTTCCTGCCAACAATGGCGGTATGGAAGACATGGCTCATATCTATATCATAGTGGATTTGCGTAATGGCCCCTTTTGGACCAAAGAACATAAAAAGAAAACGTTTGGAAAAGCCTTTCATTAATTTGGGAAGTTCAATATCTTCCTTTAACTCAGGGGCCTTAGATATAATATTATAGAGAAACATTCTCAAGTCTTGACCGGTATAGAGAATCGAGTTCAAGTAGTCATCAAATCGCATGGTCTTGGCCTTACTCATATAAGTAGCGCCAGGTTTAGAAAAATTACCATTGTAGACTTGAACTTCATTATCTCCATACTTTTCGATAAAGTACTCTGGAGTCCACTTTTCTTTGGCCGCCCAATTCTTAGAGAAGTCTTTCAAGACAACAGGTTTTCCTGTCTTAGCAAATTGATTGAAGAACTCTGAAGAAGTAAGTCCTTCAATTTTCTCTACGCTCTTTAGCTCTAGACAATTGTTCATTTTAAACCTCAGGAATGTTAAGCCTAAATCATTTGAGTATAACTTACCTAATTCTATAGAACCTCTCAAGGCTGAAGCTTCGACAGCAGAAATAGAATCATAACTACTTGATTATTAGTTAGTTTTAAAGGGGGTTTTCACTATTTTTTTTGGGGGACACTCTGGGTAGTCACGCCAATTATGCTGCTCAAAGGCCAGATCTGCGTCAAGGCCAATGAGTTCAGTCCATTTTCTTAGAAGTTCAAGAGAATATTGAGCCTCTAAGTTTAAAGAGGGGTGGAGTTGAAGACTGAGACTAAGGCGCTCGCCCCACTGCCAAGCCGTTGTTGCAATAGGAAGTATTTGAGTTGCTGGGGCAATGACGGCCCTTCGGTTATAGAGCTTAGAAGCAGACTTGTTAATTTGAATTCCTTGAGAAGGCCATGAGCCAAGGTTGCTAAAGACTCCTGTTCCAACTTCTTTAATTCTATCTGCCACTTTTAATGTTCCTCTCTTTCCTATGAACATGGCCATATTTGAGTATAAGTAACTACCCCAATGAAGATTTCTACTTAAGTAACTTTTAATTTCGGTGTGAAGATTACGGGGGGAATTTGCAATTGAGTTTTTCTTTAAGAAGTTAACAATAATTGAGGCAGATTGATTACTATAAACCTTTTCTTTATCTGCTCTCATATTAATAGGGGAGATCCACTTCCGTTCTGAGTTGCTGCTAAGAATAAGGTCATTACAGGCAGCGTCTAAATTAAAGAGAAGCCAGCTATTGAGACTGACCTTTTCTTGCTCAGCTCTATGATGCAGATCTTGTGTTTGCTTGGGGGTTAAAAGGCATAAGCAGAAAGTTTCTGGAATCCCTCGCGTATCACGCCTCTTTTTCTTCCATTTTAAATCGACTGACTTTGTTAGGTCTATAAACTCTTTGAGCAGCTTTAGTTTACTGAAAAGAGAGAGCGGTGGCCTTGCTCGGATCTGTGGTTGCTCTGTAACTTGGTGACCTTCTTTCTCTAAGATCTTGGTGATAGCACCGACACCATCGTTATTAGCATGATGAATAAAATCATATGACCACGCCTGATCATCATTTCTCTTTAGGTAGAGGCAGTTCATCCACTCCCCAAGCTCTTCAGAGACTTCAAATTTTATTCCCGAGTGGTCTTTCTTCATTCTCTACCAGCTGCCAGTATTTTCCATAGAGGCCCAAGGGTCTGCTTTTTCCAGAGAAGCTCCTTCTTGAAGAAGCTCAATTGAGTGCCCATCTGGAGACTTAATAAAGGCCATGTGGCCATCGCGAGGGGGCCGGTTGATGATAACACCTTTCTCCATTAGCTCTTGGCACTTTTCATATATATTAGAAACACTAAAGGCCAAGTGTCCAAAGAATCTTC
>CALHBL010000026.1 GCA_937930825.1 uncultured Bacteriovoracaceae bacterium | reverse complement strand
TTATATCTCTTAACTTTCCACCCAGTTGTATTTTATTATCATTAGTCAGAATATTTGACTTAAGACTATCCACATACGCTAGTAATTCGGCGCCCTCAAAGGGAATATAGACCTTCTCTTCTTTAGAATTTTTAAAGAAGAAAGCTTGCTGGAATCTTAAGGCAGCTGTCCCGTGACTAACAATAACTCTGGCACTAGAGACTGGTGAAAACTTTGGTAGAAAGTAGAACTTTCCATTTGAATTCCTTGTAAAGCTTTGCTTATGCTTATTAACAAAGCTTATTATTCTTGCAACACTCTGCCCATTAAGCTTATCACTGCCAAAGGATAGACCATCAAGATTGGTTGCAATCGAGGACTGACTCTGATCAGCACGGAAGATAGTTACTGGCCCAGCTAAGACGCAGAAATTTTGCAAGAATAAGAAAAAGAGAGCTAACAAAGCTGTCTTCTCTAAGACTAGATCAAGTAATGCCCTACCGTTAATCCTCACTAATGGCTCCTTAACCTTTGGTAACTCTATCTTTATAGACTCTCATTATTAGCAAGAATCTTGCCACCCAGAGGACTCTAACTAACCGAATTGCGGCCCTGCTGATAGTAGCTTATCAATAGTTTTTTAAACATCGAAGTGAAGAACTATCTTATGATAAGACTCAGCACCTCTCCTCTAAGCTTCCCTAGATGGTAATAAAGAGTTTTATTAAAACACTCCCATTAAAACCTGATAGTCGAAATGGGAGTTATCTAGAGACTCAGCTTAAGTATTAATCTATAAAGTCAAACCCATCACCTTTAGTAATTGATTGGGGGTATACAACAAAGTTAGTATTCTTAAGTTCTTCTGCCGTAGGCTCTCGTATTTCAGAAGGGTTTATCCACTGCTCATTTGTATCTTTTTCAAAAGAAGGCATGGGAGTTTTTGAAATAACACTCTTTATAATCTGCGCTACAAGTGTCGATCCATTCTTATTATAGTGAACATTAGTTCTCCACAGTCTATAAGGCATACTTTTGGCCAATGAAGAATTATCTTCAGAAGCATCTAACACAGGTGTAGGGCTTCGTCTTATTCTTAAGTCATGATTATTCCTGTCGATTGCCTTTTTCAAGTAGTAATTCGTGTCGATTATGTCTACATTTTGATAACTATAGATCATCTTTCTATAGACATCATCAAAGAGGTCTATAATCTTACTACGATCATACTGAAAGTGACCCATTTCATAATTCACATCTACATTGGTCATAAGGTAAATCTCTGCTTTTGGGCTATAGAATTTTACCAGATTAATAAGCTGATCAGTTTCATAACGAAACATATCTCGCGCCCATTCAAAGTACTCATGCTCATAATTTGATTTTGGAACTTTCTTTGGGGCATCATTAAGGCCAAAGCAGATAACATAGATGTCTCCCCTTTCTTTATGCCAACTATCAAAGTACTGGCCATGCTCTAAGAAATCTCTAGTAACAGCTCCACCAACTGCTGTATTCACAGTTTCTATTCCATCATAGAAAGTTTTCTTATTACTCTTATCTGTTAATAGAGCAGTAAATCTAAAGTCCTTTTGAACATTTTTATTATTCTTAGGCATAAGGTAAGTAAGGGCCGTATTAGAGTCCCCCAAGAATACAATTTTCTTGGCATAAGAGCTCACTGATATCATTAGTGAGAGAATGATTAGCGTTTTCATTGTTCACATCTCCTCATACCTTTAAAAAGTTTTTTTACTTTCAGGGCAGTTCATAATAAGTATTTATAGAATTATAGTATTTAATTGGCGAAATCTCTCGAGCATTGAAATCGTTTTAGTAGGTGTCTACTTTTGAGACAATTTTTTAATTGCATAAAACTTTAGAAATTCATCAAAAAAAAGACAATATCATCAATCATCACGGCCTAAACCCTTATTTTTATTTGAATTAATATTGGCACGAAAAATGCTATTAAAGCTATATGAGAACATCTCCGAAGATTACCTTCCTATTCTGTACTATTACTCTTTTTCCATTAAAGTCTATGAGTAGTCCATGGATGGAAAGCAGGCCAATTTCTATATACTACCAAAAAAAGTCCGAGCATACTCTTGCAAAGGTAAGAAAAGAAATTTCTCTGTTAAAAGGAGTTCTTCTTAAGAATAAAATACCTATTCCACCAATAAGAATCAAAGAGATCCATACACGCTTACATTTCACCCACGAGGTATACTATCTTCAAGAGTCCAAAACTAATAATTTTGCAAAAAAGTATGTCGACCACAAAAAGAAGAATGAAATATCCATCTTCTTCGTAGAAACGAATGACCTCAATCTGACAGGCTTTTCTTATAATTCTAAGACGGCCAAAGGACTGGCCGTTGAGAATACGATTTGGCTAACCCAGAATATTTACAATAAAGACTTACCAGTTGGATACACCAGTATATTGGCCCATGAATTGGCCCATGTTATAACAAATGATCCCTATCATAATGAAGAAAAAGGTAATATTCTATCTCACTTTAAATTTAGAAAAGACAAGATCAATTTAAAGTAAGATGAGAGTAAGACCTTAAGATTTAAAAGAGCAGCTTAAAGATAAAGAAGAGAAAGTTTTATGCAACATCTTCAATATCGGAAGCCTCATTTAAAGAATCTCTTTCAATGTTAGCTTCAGCATCGAACCCCTCAAATTGACCTTCTTTTATACTGTCTTGAGAGCTACCATCAACAAGTACCGATAAATCATTTTTAACCGAAGCGAGTGTTTCAGTGTTAAGCATTAATGTCTTAGATGAGTTATGTGACTTCTTTGCTATTTCAGAAGTCGTCATTGCGATAGTATTTAAATTATCCATGGCCAAACGAATCTCATTAACTCCAATACTCTGCTCTCCGCCGGCATTAGATATCTCAGCGATGAAGCCATCCAACACTTTAACATTTTCCATGATTATCTTAAATTTAACTTCACAATCGTTTGCGGAATTTACTCCTAGGCTGACGCTCTCTTCAAATTGTGCTGAAGAATTAGTAATCGCACTAGAAATAGTTTCTACAATTCGTTCAACTTCTTTAGAGCCTTCAGCAAGAATAGTTGTAATTTCAGCGGCCGCTTTACCAGAACCTTGGGCGAGGGTACCAATTTCTTCGGCCACAACGCTAAAGCCTTTACCGTGTTCTCCTGCTCTAGCGGCTTCGACTGAAGCATTGAATGAGAGAAGTTTCGTTTGAAACACAATTTCATGGATAACTTCTGACTTCTTTGAAACATTTTCTATAAGTGTTTTCATTTGCACTAAGTCTTTATTCATTTCCTTAAAGTCACCAAAAACTTTATCATTTGTCGTTTGAATAGTTGTCATTGTCTTAATTAAATTCCCAATGCCTTCAATTCCTTCTTTAACAGCTTCACCTGACTTACCAGAATACTCTTCAGAGTTCTTAACACTATCTAAGGTCTTCTTTATCATTGCTGTTAATTCATGCATTGAGGCACTTGATTCATGAATAGCAGCTGCCATAGACTCTGATGAATTACTAAGCTCCTGAGAGTCAATTAAACTCTCTTTAGAGTTTTCTTCAATCAGACCAGTAACATTATCTAATGAAATATTTGAGCTATTTATACGATTTGATATATTACTTGAAATAACATAACCAATAAGAGCAACGATAACAAAGGTAATTAAACCACCGATCAGAGCATACCGATTAATTGTTCCCACAGGGGCAAGTATTTCACTTTCTCTTTTTTCAATAATGACAGCATAGTTAAGGCCTAATGCCTTAAATTTATGAACATAACGAAGTATTGCATGCCCAACTCCATTTACTGCTTCTCCAATTGTATCTTTTCCAATTTCATAATTAGCGATATCAATTCCATCATGACCTATTCCTTTAGAAAAACTTTCACGGACATTTTTCTCCTTGATCAGCCTTGCATCACTCCTAAGGAGATTATCTTGTCCAAGGACAATTGTTTCAGCGCTCTGGCCTAGAGACTCACCCAGAGCAGTTAATTTATTTATTTCTAAGTGAGAATATTCAGTAATAACTACTCCCATTAACTCACCAGCTTTTATACCTTCTGATAAGTGATCGAATTCGGCATCCTGCCTAACACAGAAGAAGGCCGAGGTGCCAAAGGGGCCGTTAAAGAAGCCAGTAAATTTAACGACTCCTGCGGCAGATGCAAGAGCAGTTTCAAAACAAGTTTTGAGTGGTGTCTTCATCAGTTTACCATTGAGTAAGTTTCTTCCGAGGTATTCCCCCTGAGTATCTTTACTACTGGATAGTATAATTTGAGCATCTTTTGTGGCCAATAGGACATTCTTAAAACTCATGTCCTTGGCCAAACCATTTACCCTCTCATGATAGGTTTCTTCAAGGGTTTTATATTGATCAGTGTTAGCATCAAGGTCTTCTCCTGGAAAGAGAGCTGCTCCATAGAATGCAGACTCGTAGGCCAGAAAAAGCCCTTCAACTAAACGATTCTTAGATAACTTACCAGCAAGTGACTTAGCGCCATCAAGCTTTTCTTTTAAGTTATTAGAGACGATATTACCAATTGATCTAATTTGTGTTTCAGAAGATTCTGTCAAGGCCGTCTTGAGAAGCTTTGAACTTAATAGAGATGTAACGAGGATAGAGAATATCGATATCCCGATCACAAGAGTAATAAGTTTAATCTTAAGATTAACTTTTGACAGAAACTTCTTCATGATAATTACCCTTAGTTATTTCCAAATACCAGAACCTGCAATCCAACCAAGTTTTGCAGAACAAGTTTTTACGAATGATACCTTAGGTGTTGCTTTTTCAGCACCGGCTTTGGCCCAGTGATAATCAACCCAGCCACCAGCTGGTGTAGATTTTGCAAGTTTATCAAATTCAACAAAGAGGTGTTTACCTTTTTCATCTTTACTTGCTTTGAGATCTTTTCCATTAAGTCTTGGTTTAATGGGGTGGATGACCATTTTCACGTCTTTATCCTGTACCCAAACATAGTTTGATCCACAGTATCTGAATTTAGCAATATCCTTAAGTGCCCCTTTACCCTTAGCCTCTATCATTCCACAGATTTTTTCTACAGAAGCTTTAGCTTGCTCTTTGCTGCAGTCACCTGCATGGGTATTAGTTGCCAGTAATGTTATTCCTACTGTAAGTAGTGCTGTTTTTAAAACTTTCATAAAGCTCCTTATAAACTCTTTTCTAGTTGTCAATAACAGCTTAACGGCACTTAAGGATATATACTTAACCTATTTTTTAAAATTTAAAAACAAGACCTGTCTCAAGAGTCATGGCATCGTAGCTCTTAGTTGTAGTGCTCGTTACAGAGTACTCACTATCAAATGATTGAAGCTCTAAGAATGCTGTAATTCCTGAATCTGTCTTATGATCAACACCGGCAGTTATTACCTTATTACCAATCAAAGAGTTAGCAGCAACATACTTTTCACCATCATTCATTTCAACCATGCCATACCCTGCATAGACATTATTCTTCTTTGAGACAGGAGCTTTAACCGACAAGAACCCTCCAGATGTTGAAATATTCTGGCCTGTGGACGAAGTGAATGTGTCACCAGCAATGGCCAGCATAAAGAGATCGCCAGTATTTTGACCTGTAAAATACTCTGCTCTTAAGTCAAAAGATGAGTTCTTGTAGCTACCATAGACTTTTGCAATGAAGGCATTACCATCATGATAAGTATTAGTAGTATTAAGTGCATCACTCTCACCTTCTAGTTTAGCACCCATAATTGAAGCACCAACAATACCAGCTCCATGCTTATAATCTGCTCTTAGAGTTAAAGCCGGAAGAAAGCCTCTTTCATTCTCAGTAACACCGCCATTTCCTTGGTTACGTCCTCGAGAAGAGATCGCTCCAGTCACATCTACTGATCCAAGAGAATACTTAAGCGCCATCTCTTGAGAAATAAAACCAGTGTTTCCAGAGTAAAAGCTAGATTGGACATAGTTATAAGTGTGAGGAAGAACTCCCATAGCAGCAACCCACTTCTGACCACCTTGAAATTTCAAATTCTCGCTAATTTGCCAATCGAGCATCGCGATTCTAATTCTAATATCATAATCTGGAGAAGGTGCACTTGCTCCAAAGTCAATAAAGTCAAATTCTAGCCTGGCCGTAACATTCTTACCATTTCTCACTTTAAAACCAAATCGTGACTGTTGGGCCTGGAAAGCAAATCGTCTTTCCTCATCGGCCTTCTTCGTAGAGGGATTTGTTTCATCAATAACTGAGGCGTGAGTAATGGCACCTACTCCAGCTGCACCATAAGACGTAACTTTTTGATCTGCTGTAATATACGACGTTTTTAGAAAGCCATATAAGTCAAAATCTAAATTCTTAGCAAGTCCTGCCTGTGTTTGTGAGGTCGCCATAAGTAGAGGCAAAACCATCCATGATTTCTTTAACATTAGAATCTCCTGTTTGATAAATAAATGTCATCTTGAAAGTATTATAATCAGGAAATGCCAATAGACGCAATAAAGTAAGTGAATTTTAAATTTAGTGCTTGATTAGGAAAGCAAATCACTCAACTTTAACAAGAAAAGTAGCCTACTATACCTATTACAAAAAACTAAAGATCTACGAAGCGAGGATCATCACTTGACGGTACTGCTAATTCTGAGTTTACAGCTTGCTTGACTTCTTCTTTACGAGGAGAAGGCTTAGGTTGCTGCTTCTTAGTTCTCTTGTGTGAGGCCATGTCTACTACATTATTAGAACTAGCTGAAGACTTCTTATTAGCAAAGCTCGTATGTCCTGAGAAATGAGCTTGAGAATTATTTAATTGTTGTCCTGTTATAGCTGCAAGCTCACTAATAGAGTTCTTAAGCATAGATGAATGCTCTTCTAAGTTTCGCGCGACTT
Organism: uncultured Bacteriovoracaceae bacterium; assembly: GCA_937930825.1. GTDB lineage: Bacteria > Bdellovibrionota > Bacteriovoracia > Bacteriovoracales > Bacteriovoracaceae. The sequence goes on along the minus strand of CALHBL010000026.1, from coordinate 650 downwards.
CTGAAGAGCCTTTAGCAATCGTGCTATTTTGAACTGTTGACCGGTCAAGCTCTTGAATCGCTTTAGTAACGTCTCTTACCCCTGCCTTTTGTTCAGAAGAGGCAGTCGAGATCTCCTTGATCATCTCGTTAACGCTCTTAACATTACTAGAAATCTCTTCAATCGCCTGTCCACACTCTTCAGCAGTTTTTGAACCCAACACAATCTTCTTTTGTCCTGATTGAATGAGATTATCCACCTTTGCCTTAGTATTTTCAACGATCGTATTTACCTGCGCGATAGAGCTATCAAGCATTTCAGTAATTTCTAATGCTGCTTTTCCAGAGACGGCCGCAAGATTTCCAACTTCTTCAGCAACAACAGCGAAGCCTTTCCCATGCTCACCGGCCCGAGCTGCTTCAACTGATGCATTGAAAGAGAGAAGCTTTGTCTGAAAAACGATATCATTTATAATCTTTGTCTTTTCACCAATTTCAGAAATCATTGTTGCAATTTTAGAAATCTCATTATTACTTTCTTTGACTTCATTCATAATACTGTCGTTACTTGATGAGATTTCATCAATTGACTTTATCATCGACTCAACAGTTTTCTTTCCTCGAGAAGCTGCTTCAGTTGACTTAACAGAGACTTGAGCAGCACTATGGGCC
>CALHBL010000025.1 GCA_937930825.1 uncultured Bacteriovoracaceae bacterium | reverse complement strand
AGTATATTCAACATAGGCTTTAAGGTGGGGATTTAGTTTTTCTTTAACCATATGAGTATGGGACCAAATATAGTTATCATCAGCAGCAAAGGGAATGTTGAACCAAGCATCTGCATTTAGCTGATTCGCGAGCCTAATCATTACTTCTAGAGGCGCTCCTCGTTCACCCTCTTCTCCTCCCCATGTGGCATCAGTCATCCTAGGCCTCTGGCTCCAACTAGAAATCGGGTTTCTAAGAATTCCACTTAGGTTCATAAAGCGTATCGTTTTAAAACCTTTTAGAAATTTTAAATAATCTGGATTGAAGAGTATGCGAGAGGCATGTTTTTCAAAAGGAAGGTATATACTTCCCCCACAACTTGCAGAACTCGTAACTATTTCAAAAGGATTATTTTGGCAAATCCCCCCTGAGTGAGTGATTTGAATATTTCTTATGGGCCTTAGGGCATCCATTTTTGTGATTGTAAGCTTAGCAATAATTTCGTTATAGTTTGCATCAGCAACAAAGCGAATAACATCTCTTCCAGGGGAACTTGAAACTACCTCAACCCCACCACCGCTATAAACGAGAGTTCCACTTCCTTTATACTTAACAATATAATGACCAGCTGGAATAGCATCAATAGAGAACCATTTTAAAAAGTAAGTAGAGGCTTGCCCACCATTTAATTGGATCGGCCAACCATCTTTATCGAAAGTAACCCCATTACCTTTAAAGGGCTCAGCTGATCTAAATAAGTCTACAAAAGGGGCAACACCATTATAGTTCAGGACTTCGTTAGTATTTATTCCTACATAGCTATTAGCTGATTGAGATAATACAAGTAATGACGCAAGAATGATAAAGACATATTTCATTCACTCTTCTCCTTAAATTGATTTAATTTTAATACTTCGTATCATACAGAATTTCTTATTCCCAGTTTTCACTATGAAGCTTACACACTCATTCAATCAAAGTAAGATTAACTAGAACATGTCTACAAACCCCTTCACGACCCCCTTACCCCAACTATAGGCGACACGCAAGATGTAAGAAAAAGTACAGCTTAAAAAAACCTTTTGATGTGAGTCAACAACTCAGCTTTTCCTTCTTTTTCATAGCCGATCGACTTGTACAATGCACTCAAAATCAAGTTTTGATAATCCGCCAACATCATGAGTTGTGTAACTGAGCGTAAGCTTCTTAAAGCTCACCAGAATGTCAGGATGATGATTCATTTTCTGAGTGATCCATGCAATTGCATTGAAAAAGCTTATAACATTACAATAATTCTTAAATACAAACTCTCTTGAAATTGATCTTTCATTCTGTGAGATATGCCAAGCATCATGAACAGCCTCTCTCAATTTCTCTCTTTCCTCTTTATTTAATTTTTTAACTAAGGCTGATTCGTTCATTCTCCCTCCTTAAATACGAGATAGTGACCGATCAAGATTTACTAAAGTCTTATGGTCATCATTAATGATACAGTTCCTCATAGAAAAGTTTTAACTCATTTACAACGATATCATTCACCAAAAAGCTGAGAGGATGGTCATGAAAAATATAACTATCGCTGGCGCCAGCGGATATATAGGAAGAAACCTTTTAAGGCATATTCCTGAGAGTTATTCTGTTAAGGCGCTAAGTCGAAAAAATAAAGTCTCAGAGCACGATCATTTGACTTGGGCCGCGGTTGACCTCTTCTCATTCCAAAGCACATCCAATGCATTAATCAATACTGACATAGCGATTTACCTTGTGCATTCTATGTTGCCTTCAACTCGCTTATTCCAAGGATCGTTCCATGATACTGATCTCATGCTTGCAGATAACTTTGCCAAGGCCTGCAAAGATAATGGCGTTAAGCAAATTATCTATCTAAGCGGAATTGTTCCCCACGGTGAACTTAGTAAGCACTTGGAAAGTAGAAAAGAGGTCGAAGATGTTTTCATCTCTTCAGGAATTCCTTGTACGATTCTAAGAGCGGGTCTTGTCGTTGGTAACGGTGGTTCAAGCTTTGAAATCTTAAAAAACCTGGCCATAAACCTTCCGGCAATGCTTCTGCCCGAGTGGACGAGGTCTAAAACTCAAGTCATTTACCTAGATGATATGATTAGCATTCTTACTCTTTCTATAAATGCACCGAAGTACTTCAATCAAACTCTAAATATAACCAATGGTGAAAATTTAAAATATGACGACCTCATCCGGTATACGGCTGAGCATGTCGGAAAAAAGACCATACTCATTCCTGTTCCTATAAATTACACTTCCTTCTCTAAGCTTTGGGTAACAATCTTTGGCCAATCCAATTATCAACTGGTATCTCCCCTTGTAGATAGCCTTCTCTGTGATTTTTCTAAAATCTACCCTGACGACTTAGTCAAAGATAATATTAAATATACATCTTACAAAGAGATGCTTAAAAAAATAGATATTAAGAAAGTTAAGAAGACTAAAGCTCCCAATAAAATTAATAAAAAAAATAATGTAAGATCAATCCAAAGGCTTGCTACTGATATTAAGCTCAGTGCCCACGAAATTGCGGATGAGTATCTTAGATGGCTACCTTCCGCAATCCCTTTCATGGTTAAAGTAAAAAAAGAGAAAGACTTTATAATTTTCTATTTACTGGGATTACTTCCTTTACTTAAGCTCCAATATATTCCCGACACTAAGATGAAAGATAGGGCCAAGTTTCATGTTATCGGTGGACTGCTCACAAAGACTAAGAATACAGGGTGGCTCGAGTTTAGAACTGTTGCTAATAGCAAGTATCTGCTCGCTTCTATTAATGAGTTCATTCCCTCTCTTCCCTGGTACCTCTACAAGCATACTCAGGCTCCTGTGCACAAGTATGTGATGAATAAATTTGGAAAGTACTTAGCAAGTAAAGCTATTAGGGATAATCCCACTCCTTTCGATGCATAATAATTACTAATTACAACCATCCACACTGTTTATTTTTATTATAGACAAGCTTCGCCTAATCTAGCCTTCGAGTAAGAGATCTCTTTTAGAGATTAAACCTATAATAAAAGGAAATACCATGGAGATTGAGAAGTTATTTAAAGTACTTGTAGTTGGTGGTGGCCTCCTAACGGCCGGATCATCTTTCGCAGATCAATCCGAAGATGCTCTTGAGGAAGTGCTAGAACCAGAGCTCGCCATTGCTTTTTGTAATCCAGAAGATACTAATTCATGTATCGAAAATGAAGATGGAGAGATAGTAGTAAAAGAAGGTTTCTTTTGCTGTTGGGGTACAAGTTGCAACTAGAGCCAACTGAACCATTGATCAACGCCCCAAAGGCCGTATTTCAAATCTGGAGAAATCGAGAAGCAATCGAAATTGAAGCGGCGATTATATTTAAGCAATTAGCTTTTGATATGCATCGGGTCTGGGGTGAAAATGATCAAATTGCGAGAATTTGTATGGCAGCATCTAGCGATGAACTTAGACATGCTGTTCGCTGCCAAAGAATTCTCTCCTATGATCATTCAGCCGACTACCAACCCCTTACTGCAAACTATAGAGTACAATTTGGCCCTAAAGACCTATCCCTTGAAGACAGAGTTCTCTACACTGCAGTTGGTGTTGGCTGTATTACAGAAACGCTTAGCACTGCTCTATTATTAGAAATGAATAAAAGAGCATCACCTGGAGTTATCAAAGATACCGTCCATGAAATCCTAAGCGATGAAATAAATCATGGACGAATAGGTTGGGCGGAGCTCACACGGTATAGCAGAAGATCTGACCCATCATGGTTAACAAAACATATTCCTCAATTAGTGAAAGAAGCTTTTTCTGATGAAATCTCTCCAATGCTAAGAGATGAAAATGATCTTTCCAAGTGGGGCATTCTTACTCCAGATCAGTCAGATCTAATCATGCAAGAGACTTTAAATAAAATCATCTATCCTGGATTGAAGAAATTCTCTATCGTCTAAATTTAGAAATTACCTATATGCTCCTCCCGTAGAATCGGTATTTTTAATGGAGCTCTAGTGTTCAACAATTAACTTGTGCAATAGCTAGTATTTTCTTGCGTTACCAAAGTAAATTTATAAAAATATGATGTGAAATACTCAATAAGATTAAATTTATTCTCCATTCTTTTTATTACTTGTGTACTTACCTCTTGCCTTTTAAACCCTCATCAACGTGAGGATTTTAGAGAATTTTACTTTCAAACTATTTCGTTAGATCAAAATTTAGTTTATTACCACTTCAATGAAGCTTCCTATGTAGGACAAACTAATGACATTATAGACTCTGCACCAAATAGTAGAAATTCAGACTCTAAAAACTCTCCGACAAAGGCTCAAGGTATTTTTGGAGAAGGTCTGTACTGCAATGGTACCAACGGAGTAGATATTACTCCAGATATTTTTGATGATGGCTTTAGCGAAAGAACCATTTCCATTTGGTTTCGTGCTGATCAAATTGATGGCACTCGCTACATTTATGAAGAAGGAGGCGGTAGTAATGGTATTAATATCTATATTGATAATGGTATTCTCTATGGTGGTACTTACAAAAGTGGAGGAGCTGATTTCTCAAACTTTCCTTCTTTAAAGATTAAAACTAATAATTGGTACCACGTAGCAATTACCTATGACAGTATCATTGGTTTTAGCTTTTATGTGAATGGTTTAAAAATTGCTGGTCCTCTTGAAACTGGCTTTCAATTCCCAGCACATAGTAACCCTAACGGACTCTGCTTTCAAAATGACGATAGCTTTAGAAATGATGGCAGTGATAATCGCGCTTCTGGTCAATACAACTTCTTTAAAGGAGTTGTAGATGAGCTTGCCGTTTGGAATCGTCTTTTAACTTCTAATGAAGTGGACCTTCTTTACAGAAGACAAGGAAGGCTGAATTGAAAATCACCCTACTGTGGCTACTTATTGTTAACTCAATTTTAACAATAGCTCAAGATACCGAGGGTATACAAGAAAGAAAGGGCTTATTTGACGTTATACGTAATGATAGAAGTCTTTTTACAAAAGTTCCTCAAATACTATCATTTGATGAATCCAGCTTTTCTTCTAGGTTCAGAACTTCACTATTTCTAGGTAAAAGGTTTGGACGCCAAGATCTTATCAATTCAAACAGAACAAATGAATCTTTTTACAGTTACAATGTTAAAAGCTTAAGTATCAATTTTGACTACTATGCCTCCTCCTGGTTTAGTATAAATTATAAATTTCATCTAAATATGGAAAAAAGGAAGCGTTATGATGGTACAAGCTCTCATAGCGGTAGCGAAAAGATACCATCTCATCATCTCGGTTTTCGTTTTGACTATGGTAATTTATACTCCCAATTGTTTCTTTCAGACTCTACCCGCTTATGGCCTCTTCAAAATAAATCTACTCAACTATACTCTTTAAAACAAAGAAACCTTGGTTTAACTTTAGGCGCGAGTATTTATATAACCAAGCCTATTGCAATTGATCTTTTTTATTCTTATGCAGTTAAGCACGACTTTACCTCACAAGCCGTTCATTCATTTACAGAGCCATTCTTTGCCCGAGTTGGTGCAAGGATATACTGGGCAGCTAAAATGCATTTTGGCATCGAGATTTATGAAGAGAATACTAAAGTAAAAATAAATCATTTAAATGTAAGAGAGAGAAATTTCGCAGTCCTTCCTTACTGGAGGTTTTAGTTGATTATTAAAATATTAACTCTTCTACTTTTAGTTTTAACAAGCGCACCATGTTTCCCCCAAGACGTTGAAGAAGAAATGAGTTTTTCCGACTATTTCTTCATCTTAACTCCATGGGAAAGCCCTCTTAAGAATTGGCCTCTTCGAATCTCCACAATTTCACTCAATCTCTATAAGCCAAGTCATGAGCTCGATATTATAAATAAATTTGGTCATCACTTATTGGTGAAGTCTAACTCTCAGAATCAATTTTCCCTAAAGGTAGCTATTCAGTTCTTTCGCCTTTTTGATTTTTGGTTTCGGTTTAAAAAAGAAGAAATTCAATTCCAACAAAGTGAAAGCTTTCAACTCAATAAAAATAAATTTGACTTTACTGATCACCAATTAGGATTTGGAACGAATTTTAATTTCATTAGACTAGAGTTAGGTATGGGAAAAGTAAAAAGTGTTACCTTTTTACAAACCGATACCTCTTTATTTTATATTTTACCCTTTAAGGCTTCTTATATCTCATATAATATTCAAGTACTCATTCCAACCAAACTTGGTTTCCAGATTATTAGCCAATTCAATGGAAAATCTATTCTACCAACTGAAGATGATTCTTTAAAAATAGAAAAAGGTGCTGGTAGAGAATTCTTAACAGGGTTAGTGATACCATTTCTAGGACTACAATTTATTCCTTATTACTCTTTTAGTGATGAGAACTTTAAGTTTACACATAAATTTTATGGACTCGAAAATGAAATGAGTAATAAAATTTCATACCAAAGACTAGGCATCAATTTAACAATTCCCTTTTAGTAAATTTACTTACGAGGCCTTTATTATGGGCCAAACATTTTCCTAGCTTTTCTCATATAAAAAAGAACACCTTTCACAAAATTAAAAAGCCCTATTTTAACTGAAGAATTTGCTTTAAATGGAGTATATGATCCAGTGAAGTCTTGGTAAGGGTCAATCGTGCAAGCGCGTGGAGAGAAGCGATGTTCTGATCCAAGAATAAACTCTAAGAAAGCATCTTTGTTATCACTTGCCTTCACTACACTTAAGAGATCTTCAAAGGGCTTACTTATTATATGTTCATTTTGTAGATAATTATGCTGAAAGCTAATTTTTAGCATTCTTCTCTTTCTTTGAGATTTGTTTGGGTTTGCTTTGTGTAAGAGGCACCTATTCCAAATATAAGTTGTTCCAGCTTCACCAGTTACACGAACGCTTTCTTGCTCTGAAGCTAGAGGTCCTTCGAAGCTACCTGGAATAGTCTCGAAAGCCCCTCCCTCATATTCCACATCTGTAAGGTGAACAAAAATTGATATGAAGTTTGGGTCTTGGCAACTTAGGCCTGGCAAATCATTAACATCTCTATGCCAACCGTCAAAAGACTCACTAAAAACATGTGGCTTCTCACTATGCCCAGTCTCATAAACATGAAAACACAGAAGGACTGGATCGGGCATAATGGAATTCATCATAGAGCGCATGGCCGGATTAAAAAACTCATTGAAGATTCCAAGTGAGTGAAGTTTATCTATTTTCACATAGCTTTTTTCTTCATCACTTCCACCTGCAAAAAGAGGATCTAAGAGGTCATTCCATCTTTTTACCGTTTCTTTACTAAAGAATTGACCAAAATTAATTAAACCTTCTGACTTAAGCTTAGTTATAAAGCCCGCTTGCTCACAATTATCATTGCTAATTTTCTTAGCACCCATATTTCACCTTCTCTTATTATTTTGAACTACATAATAAATATCGGAAGAAAGGAGATATAAATTTGATTTTAATAAAAATATTCATTTCTAGGTGCATAATTACCACCCACAATAAACCTTAAAGCCTGAGTCCTTTGCTCGGCCAGCATAGAGGGTAATAAAACTAATCCTATTACCCTAGAATAATTATTTTAACTTTAATAGATAGAGCGCCTTTGAAGCAGCTTCAGTTACATTGTCTAGAATCGTAATTAGCTCCGCATTAGCCGAATTAGAAACTTCTTCAAGACCCTTCTTCACCTCGAATACTTTCTTTCTATAGTCTCGTAAAGAGTTCGTTGCTTCATCATGAGAGTAACTTCCCACTACAGCATTCTTAACTCCAATTTTAGAGAAGTTTAAACTTGTATCATTACCAAGTATCGATTCAACTAAACTATCAGTGAAGAGTTCATTTTGAGTTAGGAACTGCTCATAGGTAGTGTGATGCTGAGCAATATTAGTACTCCAGTGCCAAATTCGCGCCTCAACATTCACTTTCATCATATCCGAAACTAATTCTTCTAAATTCATCGTCACATCCCAGTTAAATTTTCACCTGGTATACACTACACCCAATGGTGGAGCAGCTCCATCAAAAATACAGGACCCTTGCTTAGAAAAGCTATTCACAAACAAAATTAATCAAGTTCTATTCCTTTCTCGTGCTCATGCGAACACTGCAGCATACTTCAAATTATTAAGTTGAATAAAAGAGAGGTAAATGAGAAATTTCGCTATAATAATCTTTATTAGAGGTTAATTTAAAAAAAGAGTAGTTGTGAAAATCATTAAAGCCCTAGTCGTTTTCTTTCTTTTTATAGAG
>CALHBL010000024.1 GCA_937930825.1 uncultured Bacteriovoracaceae bacterium | reverse complement strand
GGTGGAAGATGGCCGCTTTATCACTCCTCCCCTCAGTGCTGGTCTCTTGGGCGGCATCACCAGGGCCACGCTCCTTGAAATTGGCCAGCAAAACTCCATCACTATGGCAGAAGAGGACTTTAACTTAGAGCGCTTAAAGGCCGCTTCGGAAGTCTTCATCACCAGCTCTACCCGAGAAGTCATGCCCGTGGTTAGTATTGATGACTCAATTATTGGAGCTGGAGTCCCAGGCCCAAGCTATCAGAAGCTTCACTCCCTCTATAAAGACTTTGCGCAGCAAAAAGTTTCCTCTCCTTCATTGACTTAACCTCTTAAGTTTACTAAAAAGTACCGTTCATACATTCATCAGTTTAACTGGTCCGAGCTTCAATATGTGATGTATGAGGTAGCCATACGCTCGAGACCGCCGTACTTAAGGAGTATCTGATATGGCAAAAGCAACTACGGGCGTTTCACGCTTCAAAATTCAAAGAGCTCTAGGGCTTGAACTTCCAGGTCTTGGTAAGGCCGGAGCACTTGATCGTCGTCCTTATGGACCAGGTGTTCATGGTAACAAGAGAAAGAAAATCTCTGACTACGCTGTTCGTCTCAAAGAAAAGCAAAAGCTTCTCTATCATTATGGACTACGTGAAAAACAACTTATTAAGTATGTGAAGGCTTCAAAGAAGAACACTATTGGTAAGCCGTGGATGGAAGTGATGATCACGACTCTTGAGTGTCGTCTTAACAATGTTATCTTTCGTCTTAACTGGGCCCCATCAATGCCTGCCTCTTCTCAAATGGTAGCTCACGGCCAAGTAATGGTTAATGGTAAAGTTGTTGATAAGGCTTCATTTGTTGTAAAAGTCGGTGATAAAATTTCACTTACTGATAAAGGTTACAAGAACCAGAACTACAAGCACTCTTGTGAAACACCAAGACTTCCTTCTGTTCCAGCTTGTTTTAAAATTGAAGGTGGAGACAATAAGACTGGCGAGATGATCGCTCTTCCTCTTCCTGAAGATATTCCTTTTGAATACAATGGTCAGCTCGTTGTTGAACATTACTGGAAAGTTAAGTAATTCTAAGAAAAATTACACATAAATATAAGGGCCTCAATTTGAGGCCCTTTTTTTATCTCTTCTCATTTTTAGCAGTTTTTCTTTTTTAAGATAACCCAATTTACAACAGTCTCATAGATAAGACCTTCTTCTTCTAATTCTTGAAGAAATAAACTCCTCACCTCTTTCTTCTGTGGTGTGGACCAAGGGATGAGCATTATGATCATGCCAGCGCCCGTTAGTTTATCAAACCAAAAGTGAAAATTATCTCTAATATTCTGCAGGTTATGACCAATATCAAAAAAACAGAGGTCTACGCTTCCTTCAAATTCTATGGGAGGTGAGAGCTCAATAAAGCTTTGAGTTCTCCTAGAAAAGCTTTGTCTTATTTTAGCTAAATTAATGTGCTTAGGTTCAAAGTGATCTGGCCGCTCATAAGTAGTTATATGAGCTTTCTTAAACTTTCGCTCTAAGAACTTAGTGCCACCGCCATTGAATGTGCCAACCTCTACAATAGTCTGTATCTGGTCAGCACGACTTCTTAGCTTCGGGTACCAATCACTATAATGACTCGAAATACCTTCTATAAAAACATAGGGCCTCGATTCAATCATATAGAGTCATCCTGTTTCATTTTTCAAGTATTCAAAACTCACTAAAAGACCTGAGTACTCGACTGGTACTAATGAAAGATCAATTAACTGCTGCTGATACTTCCAATGCCACTTCAGACCAAGTAAGAGTCTTACCGTCTTTACCTCTATGAAAGGGAGCACACTTCTTAGAGAGGAGCTTGTAAGACTTAGAGAAGCCGACTTCTACTAGATCAAGAACACCCTTAAGAACAACTCTTCCACCCTTCACCTTATAACGAAAGAGAACCTCAAAAGAATTATCTCCTACAGTAAATTTAGTAAAAGCAATTTTTCTAGCACTAATAACTTTAACAACTTCACCTTTAATTTCTCTTCCTCCCCAATTCTTAAAAAGGGCATTGGTGATATTGGTATTGCGCGCCTTCTTTCCGGCATCAATACTATGGGAGTCAATAGTGAACTTCGCCCCTGCTAGTGCTTCTTCTAAATTGCTAGCATTCTTCTTATAAGTCCATTCCACTTTTTTGAAGGTTCCGGAAACGGCCGTCTTATTAGTGAACTTATATCCCGTAAATTTTATCTCTGGGGTTCCAACATTGACCGCTGCTAGGAGGCCGAGGGAAAAGAAGGAAAGTGCTAATGTTAGTATAAGTTTCATAAAATATGCCTTTGATTGGTAGTATAGTTGAAGTCATTTTAAAGAAGTCATGCCCCCTCAGTCAATTGAAGCTTATGAGACATGAGAGAGTTATTTTCAGAAGGGCTTTATGAAAAAGGGCCTTAGCTTCCCGCCAAGACCCTTCACAACAATAAGAACACACACTACTGCATAGGTTAAGAGACAAAAGTCTTTAAGTATGAGTAATAAGGTCTTAGCTCGTTATAGAAATGAGACAATTGCTTTGACAAGCTGGCTTGTTTAACCAGTGTAAAAAGTACTTACTTTGAGTTTTCTACTCTCTTTACTTTGTAGAAATCTAGGGTAGTTAGCGTAAATATTTCTCTTAAGACACATCGCTTAATTGTGGTTTTCGGACTATCTACCTAAATAGCGATAGAGAGCACCATTTAGCTATAATATTGAGGTTTCTTGCAAGCTAAAACTTTATTGATCAAGAGACTTTTGAAGTTTGATAATTATCATCAATTCTTTCATTCTCATAAGTAACTTCAGACAATTCTAGTGGATTTGTCTGGGAGTCTTCGCTACCCACAACTTCCTTTAATCCTACAAGAAGATCTTCAAGCTTTTGTGCTTCTCTATTGAGACTTTCTACAGAGTTACTAGTGCAGGTTGAAAGCTGAGAAATTTTATTTGAATTACTATCTATAGATTGTATTGATTTAGAAATATCTGAAACTGCTATGAACTGCTCTTTAGAGCCTGCTAAAATTTTAGACATATCCTCAAGGTTATCCATCGCAATGACACTAATATTTTTAAGACTATCGGAAGAGCTCTCTACATACTCTCTTCCACTTTTAACTTTACTAGTATTGGAGTTGATGATCCTATCAACCTCTTTTATACTCTCATTAATAATTGAGGAAATTTCGGAAGCCGAGGTTCCACTCACCTTTGCTAAATTTGATATCTCTTCAGCAACAACAGAAAAACCCTTCCCTGCTTCTCCAGCTCTAGCGGCTTCAACAGAAGCATTAAACGAAAGAAGCTTAGTTTCAAAAACTATTTCATCAATAATTTTAACTTTTTCTTGAATTCTATTCATTACTTTGGATAATTCCTTTATCTCATCATTACTTGACTGTATATCTTTCATAGACTCTACAAGGGAATACATTGTGTCAGTAGCTTTGGAAGTAACATCTCTTATCTTTTCTGATGAGTCATTTGACTTATAGGCCAATTGCTCAACTCCTTTAACAGTCTCAGTTGTTTCAGTTGCTGCAGAAGCTGTTTCTGTAGAGTTTTCTTTTTGATCATATGCTATTTCACTTAAAGAATCACTACTTTGCTTAAGTCCTTCATTTAAGCGTTTTATTCTGGAACTGCTTTCAATAACACCTTTTACAGTATTTGAAATTCTTGTTTTTAAATCATCAGCAGTAAGAATAAGTTCTTTCGAAACAAAGTTACCGAAGAAATTTGCAGCTAAAGCAACCCCTATTAATAAAACGATTGTAATTAAAATAGTTAATGACAAAAAAGGTCCAAGTTGATCTTGTTTTTTCTTATTCGATAATTTTATATTTTCAGTAAGGCTAGCGACCTTAGGACCAACGATATCAAGGGTATCTTTCATAATCATATTTCTTTTTTTGATGATCTTTTCTAGAAGAATAAAGCTATTTTGATATTCTTTCACAAGTTCTAATGCCTTTAAATAATTAGATCTATACTGTGGGGAAAAAGAGCTTTCATTTTCACTAAAAATCATCTTTAAATTTTGAACTTCTTTATCGGCATTAATGATACTACTATCGAGGTTGGTATCTAAAAATTTCAATACCTGAAGCCTTGCCTTCGAAATACTCTTAATAGAAATAGAAATATTGTAAACACCACTTAAATCTTTATCTTCATGGGCTTGAAGTAGCATTTTCTTAAAAACTTTCTCAATACCCGGTCCTAATTTATCGAGCTTATTGTAAACAGTTTCATTCCGTTGGACTTTAAGCTCAGCAACTTTATCAAAAGCGGCACTGTACTCTCCAACAAGTAGCTTTATACTTTGAACCTGATCCACAAAATCGGAATTAAGGTTATCTTTGTCAGCGAGAACACCTTCTATAATTGAGTTAGTAGAATTGATTCTCCCTTCAAACTTCTTCTTATCCTCATCTTGACCTTTTTTTATAAACTTTAATGCTGACAGCCGCGCCTCGAGTATATTCGCTTGTATTCGACCAGCATTATTTGTGCCAATAGCAATCCCTCTATAAGAAGCAAAAGCATAACGAAGAGCTATCAAGATAATGACTGAGAAAATGCATAGAGAAATAATCACTCTCGAAAGGTAGCTTACCCCTATCTTTATTTTAGGCCCAACCGCTGATTTCTTAAAATTTTTCAACATAATTCCTTCCTATTCTCTATTTTATAAATATCCCTAATTTTATTAGCTATGAAATATACTCGGTCAGCTTTCAATGAATATTAGCTGGATAAAGCAGCTAAAATGGCCTCCGCCTTAAAATTGTCACCATTCAACTAAGTATTATTAATATAAGAAGTGAAAAAAAGTATATAGTAGGCCTATATATTCAGATAGTTACGCTAAAGACCTATAACAATACCTCTTAAAAAAATGAAAATAAGTTCGGCCATGACCTACACTCTACATAAGTAGACATTTTCTAGACAGAATAAAACTCTCTATCTATTACCATTGGCCATGCTCAGCTGCCTATTGAAAACCATAGAATTTATAAGCTACTTATTAAGTAAAACCTCATGAATTTTTTGATAGAGCTCTTGAAATATAGTAGGGCCAAGCCCTCAAGGTAATGAAAGTAGGTGAAATACTTGAATTGATCCAATTACCCAGAAGGTAATTTATAGAAAAAGGGCCCCAATAAGGGCCCTTTAGTAGATTAATTATTTTGCAGTAACTCTTAAAGAAATTCTTCTATTCTTCTTTCTTCCTTCTGCTGTATCATTTGGAGCAATAGGATTCGCAGAACCATAGCCTTCAGCATCTAAGCGAGAACCATCAACTCCAAGTTGAACCATAAGACCCTTTACAGCTTCAGCTCTCTTCTTAGAGATATTGAGGTTGACCTCATCTGAACCTGTATTATCAGTGTAACCACCAACTTTTAAATTAACAGCTGGGTAAGCTTTCATTATCGCAGCGATATTAGAAACTTGCTCTTTAGAATCTTCAGATAAGGTTGAGCTACCTGTATTAAAATTAATACGATCAAAGTCAAACCAAGTTGTCTTATCAATTGCACTATCGCTTTTGATAAAGCCGATTAACTTATTCTCAACGCCAAACTTAGGAATATTAAGAGAAATTCCTCCAGGTAGTTCTGCTTTAAAGAAATCGCCAAGACTCTTTAATGCATTTCCCGCACCTTTCACTGTATCAGCGGCCAAATCCCCTGCGTCTTTTGCTGTATCAACAACTGCGTTGCCTGCGTCTTTTGCTGTATCAGCAACTGCGCTACCTGCGTCCTTTGCTGTATCAACAACTGCACTGCCTGCGTCCTTTGCTGTATCAGCAACTGCGCTGCCTGCATCTTTTGCTGTATCAATAACTGCTTCTCCAGCATTCTTCGCTGTATTTAGAGCATCTCCTGCTGTGTCTTTAACTATGTCAGTTAATTTTTGATCGCTATTGCATGACTTAAAGCCAAAGAATACAAGGATTGCCAAAACGACAACTATAATAACCTTCTTCATTTTTTCTCCCTTTACTGTAGTGAAAGACTTGAGTACCACAGCTTTCTTACTTTATCTAACAACTAAAAGTGTTTTATTCGTTGTCCTCAGATCGATGAAGATCAGAATGCAGTAATAGTGAAGGACCGTAAGGGGCAAGTTAACTATATGACTTTAGAGAGGTCATACCTATCACTTGAGTTAAAGCCTGATCAATAAGGAAACTATTGTTATTTATAGCGCTACTGGACTTGTTTAGCTCTTAGTATTTTCAGATGGGACCTCAATCTATTTTGGCCATAGAGTCAGGTGCTGGGCATAGTTGTGTATATCCATTTTTGCAATTTAATAAAGATACTACTTCTCCAATTTACCTTGAATCGCAGCGCTGATCTTTTCAATACTATTGAGATTTATAATATCACCCATATCAAATTGGACCCCAAAGGCTTCTTCTACACTCGTTATGACTTCAAGATGCCTTAATGAATCCCATTCATCGAGTGAATCCATAGTTGAATCATGAGAAATCTCATCAGTATCAATATCAAATACATTTGAGAATACTTCTTGTAACTTTACTAAATGCTTATCGCTCATAAGGGAACCTCAAAACTCATACTGAAAACCATGCTTGTGGTCTCCGGCCATAATTAATATTAGAATCATCATTAAAAGTAGAAAAAATTTAATATGCTCAAGAGTTAACTTATTCAAAGATCCTCCCCCAAATAAGAGTGTACACCTGCCCTTTATGAATAAAGAAGACAAGACTCATTAAGAAGTAGTTTATAGTCACACCTGTTGCCATCCACTTAATCACCTTGCTTTTCTTATACCATTTCTTTTGTTCTCTACTGAGCCTAGACTCAAGCAACTTCTTATAAACAAGAAAAACGGTGAAAGCGATACCTTGGAGCAGGCCATAGATAAAATACTGAAGAGTATCTCCATGCCAAATACCTGCAAGAATGAAGACGGCCATATAGGAGATACAAGCAACAGCAACGAAGTTCTTATAGCCAAATTTAATTAAAGTGCGTTGGATTGGAATATAGAGATAGTCTCGTAACCAGTGAATGAATGTTATATGCCATGAGTTCCAAAACTCCTGAATATTCCTCTTCAACAGTGGGTTGTTGAAATTCTCAGGTGTTTTAATGTTAAAGAGTTGACTGACCCCGATAGCGATATCGCTATAACCTGAAAAATCAAAATAGAGCACAAGCAAATAAATATAGTGAGAGATAATTATTTTTGATGTTGGTAGTAGTGCCATTTCCTTAGTTGCTACAGAGTCGAGGCAAAAGTTATATAAGGTATCTGCTATAATACCTTTTTTAAAAGCACCCCAAACGATTCTATAAAGAGAATTATATATCTCCTCACTACTTAAGCGAGTGGAGTCTTCGACATCTCCAACAAAGCGATCGTAGCGGTCGAGGGGACCTGACAAATAACAGGGGAAGAATACTAGGAAATTGATAAAATGAAAGAAATCAAGTTCTTTCTTTCTTGAGTTATATAAAGTGTCAAAAATGATACTCAGTAATCTAAAACTAAAGAATGAAATGCCAATAAATACGGCAGGCTTTAACAACCATACAAGCCTTGGAAAGATTGCCAGTATCGGAGTTTGAAATAAATCGTATTTAAAGAAGCATAAGAAGCTTATAGAGCTTACAACCTGGATCCAAGCGATGGATTTCTTATAATTTAACTTCTGATAACTCAATAAGAGAAGATAGTTATAACCCAAGAAGCCACCTAAAATAATCAATTGTTTTTTCTTATAGTAGAAGAAGAGGGCAAGAAAAATAAGATTGGCCACAAAGAGTATATACTTCTTTATATTCTTACTTGAGAATTGATAGATGAAGAATACACACAGTGCAAAGAGATAATAACTTGTACTTTGAAAATCAATCATAATTCACCCATATCCTCGTGCATCTTTTCGGCCAAGAGCTTTGAGCCTTCAGGAGTCAAATGAATAAAATCAACAAAGTGCTTCGGAGTTGATGGTATCAAGTCAGTATAGTTGTGAACGTTAGCCTTTTCTTTATTTAAAAGACTGGTCAAGAATGAAATGTAACTGCCATAATTCTCATCATAAGTCTCTTCTGCCTTATAAATTGGTTCTAGGTAGACATCGAGACCTATTTTGAGTTCGTAACATTTTCTAGCAATAAGCAAGAGGATCTTTATTTGAGGATTATCTGGATTCATAGCATCTTTATAGGACAAGTGACCTGCCCCATAGAAATTCTTATTAGAGAGATGCCCCATCCATTGCTTAACCGCCTTATTTATCAAGCTATAGGATTGTAAACTTATATTCAGTGGAGGATAAGGCTTCCAGTAATCCTCCAGCAGTTGATTATGATAAAACTTTTTCGCTCCTTCCGCTTTAATGAATCCCAACAAGCGCGGATCAATATCTTCCTCTATTAAATTTAGGTTAAAGTAGCTCACAGGAGAAACTGAATAGAAGGGCATTGAAGAGGGTGATATTCCTAGAATTATCTTCTTAGGCTGAAATCTCAATGACTGCTTAAAGTACACCAAAACCTCAGGCATCGTTGCTTGCAAAGAGCCTAAGTTGAATGATTCACTGCCACTGTTTAAATGAAGGTTTAAATAGTCAGAGACTGTTGAGTTGACAGGAATATTACTACCAGCAACTCCACTACTTCCCAAGAATACAATCTTATTAGATACCTCTTTATTAAGACGAGTTATGGAATGATTCCGAAGTGATAACGAATTCATATAAAGATAATTTGGTTTTTGTTGACTAGAGATGTATCGGCTAAAACCAACTCCAATAGTTAACGTGCTAATAAATATCACTAGATATTTGCGGTACATTTTGATCAGTTCCTCATCTCAATAATTTTGTTACAATGTAGTCTAACAAATTTTTATGGAAAATCTTATGAGAAAAAAAAGCTTGTATACTATCGAAATACCCTACAAGATCAATCAACATATCAAAGAAAACTTACAGAATAATATACCCTTTGCGAGTGAATATATAACTGAATTCGAAATTGATTTGGCCAAGAATACTCTTTCATACTCATTGAGTGATGACTCAAAGAATGATGATGTTGTAGATAAGGTAAATAGAGTTATAAGCCTAGTAAAACCAGCGCGAGATGGAGACTTAACGGTATGCCTATTTGATCAAACTCATATTGATAACCAATCAACCTCTATTGATGTTTTCAACAAACTTATAGAAGATGGACAAGTATTTGAAGTCTCCCCTGGCCACTACTCATTCAGGGGACAATTCTTAGCTTTATATAATAAGTTAAATGAAAGAATTATGGATTTTACTAAAGAGTTAAATGCTGAAGAGATTGTTCTGCCTATAGCAACCCCACTAGAAGATTTAATTAATATCAATTTTTTTAAAAAGACCCCACAATTCGCTAATTTCCTATCTATTCTAAAGAATGATATTGATACCATTACAGAGTTTGCTCAGGATGTTGATAAAGAAGACAAGTCTATTAATCATCATCTTTCGTCTCCCAAGCATATGTGTAGGTCAGCTATTTGCTTAAATAGTTATAAGATATTCAAAGATAGAATACTCTCAAAAGATAATTACACCACTCTCACAGTCTTTGGAAAGGCCTTTCGAAATGAAGAAAAGAATATAAAGTCTCTAGAGCGCCTCCACGAATTCTCAATGAGGGAGCTGATCTTCTTTGGAGACAAAGAATATGTTAATCAACAGCTAGAGAAGTGCCGCAAGTGGTTTGTGAACTACTTAGAAATAAGTCAACTTAACGCTAAGGTTATAAGTGCCAGTGATCCTTTCTTTGCAAACTCTGTCAAGCAACTAGAGTTCTATCAACTCGCCGAACAGTCTAAGATTGAAGTGGCCATTTTAAATCCTGAGAGTGAGAACTACGTGGCCGT
>CALHBL010000023.1 GCA_937930825.1 uncultured Bacteriovoracaceae bacterium | reverse complement strand
ACCAAAAAAGACCTCTCTTCCTTTGGTATTACTAGCGCCCCAACTCTATCCGTAAGGGATGCTCAAAGAGAGCTTAATGAGGCCCTTGAGCAGTTAGCGGTGGCCCTTCTCCTCTCTTTAATATTAATTTTCTTAACCCTCATTATTCAATTTGGCTCCTTTATCCAAACACTCATCATTATGGTGGCGATTCCTCTAGGAATTTGCGGAGGGGCCTTAAGTCTTTGGCTTGGCAATTCAACCTTGAGTTTAAATTCTGTTTTAGGGATTATTCTGCTCAACGGAATTGCCGTCAACAACTCTATTATCTTGGTGGAGTTCATTCTCAATAGCTATAAAGAAGGTATGCTGCCTAAAGAGGCCGCGATACTCGCAGCAAAGCAGCGGTTGCGGCCCATACTCATCACGAGCTTAACAACAATCTTTGGCATGCTCCCCATGGCCGCAGGGCTTGGAGATGGTGGAAAAATCCTAAGACCTCTAGGAGTGAGTGTTTCAGGTGGTCTATGGTTTTCAACCCTTTTAACTATTTTCATTGTCCCCTTTCTTCAAGT
This sequence comes from uncultured Bacteriovoracaceae bacterium, assembly GCA_937930825.1. Lineage (GTDB taxonomy): Bacteria > Bdellovibrionota > Bacteriovoracia > Bacteriovoracales > Bacteriovoracaceae. The sequence goes on along the minus strand of CALHBL010000023.1, from coordinate 2,458 downwards.
ACTCTTTTTGGAGCGCAAGAATAAGAATATGAGAGAGTTTCAAAGTGCAAGCAGTTCAGTCAATGAAACAAATGATCAGGCCGACCATGAACCTCGCCACCTTCCTTCATCCTCGCCTAAAGTTGATATCAAAGAAGCAAAGCCTAACAAGGGGACACTTCAATGAGAATAACCCTCCTCACTTTCTTTATTAGTTTTTCAGCACAAGCAAACTCACTTGACTTCAAGCAGGTTATTCAAAGAATAAAAGAAAATGATACTGCCCTCTATGCCAAGCGCTTTGACCTTAAGGCGGCCAAGAGTGAAAGGACGGCCGGCAGGTATGCCTTCTTACCCTCACTAAATCTTGGTCATGAAATTAACCGTGCCTATAAGACTGATCAAGCGGGAAATAGATCCTACTTAAAAGCAGACCTCAATCTTTTTAAGGGCGGAAGTGACTTCTATGCCAACAAAGAGAGCTCACTGAATTTTCAAAAGGCTCAACAAGAACTCTTGGACACTGAAATAGAAACTGAAAAAAAGGCAATCGAAGCGCTCATTGAATTTATAAAACAAAGAAGAGCACAGCAAATAACCAAGAGACAAGAAAAGCAAGCCCAAGATATATTCGCTGCCGTTAACAAGAGATTCAAACAAGGATTAGGCCCTAAGCAAGAAAGAGATAAGGCCCAGGTTGATGCACTCAATGCCTCTGCTCAGGTAAGCCAAGCAAAAATTGAAGAAACCCAAGCGAGGTGGAATATTCTTCAGCTCTTAAATGAATTCGATCAACGCCATGACAGTGAAACTTCAGTTTCCATTGATGATAAATGGCCATGGGAAGATAAAATTAAGGCGCTGCAGGCATCACAGATTCAGAATACCCAGTACAACCCAATGCTCAGACCAAGAACAAAGGCCCTTAAGTTTGATTACGAAAGAGAGATGGCCAAAGTTAAGAACAAAAAATCTCCCTTTATGCCTCAAGTTGACCTCTCTTACACTTGGAGTAGACAAGAAATTACCAAGAATATTAATCCCTTTCTCGTGGGCTTTAATCGGAATGACCAGACGGCACTTCTTAAATTCACCCTTCCTCTATTTAATCAATATAAAGACGTATCTGATTATAAGAGGCAGAAGGTTGGCCTAGCAAATGCTAATGCTCTCTACCGAGACGCCATAAGAGAAGACTACTCTCAGTGGTTGAGTATCAAAGATAGACTTATTAATGCCCTCTCTACAATCAAGTCCAGGCTTATGACTCAGAAGCTTGGAGAGAGTATTTATCAAACAAGTTATAAGAGGTTCCGTGCCGCAAGAGCAACTGTTAATGATCTGGCGATAGATCAAAACCGCCTCTTTCAAAGCCAGAATTTAGCAAATGAAGGCATGGCCCAATTTCATCTGCTCTTAAGAGACTTCTGCCACCTCCAAGGTAAGCTTATAAAGGACTGTTTTAGTAAGAAATAAAAAGGGAGAGGTAAAACCTCTCCCCCTTTGTCTGAATCTCGTCCTAACCTTGGTATCATTATTATCTAATGATAAAAGAACTCTGTAGCGGCAACACAAAGCCTTCTCCATAATTGACACTCGATCCCGACACATTCTTATCTTCTACTATTATATCAGCAATTTCATTATGACTTCTAGCAATCGCTTCTGCAACTGGAGCATTTGTGGATAGAGATGCGGCCCGTAATGCTCTGACCTCATTAACTATGCCATTTGAAGCGACCTTACCTTTTAAGAAATCTTTCAAGTCTACAGTCTTCATTAGTATTTCCTTAACTTCTAAAGGAGTCAACTTCGGATTTGCATCTTTAATAATACCTGCAACATTGGCCACAAAGGGAGCTGCTTGCGAGGTACCACTAACACTGATGTAATTACCACCTGGAGCTGTTGAGCGAATCGACACCCCTGGAGCGGCCACATCTACCATCTTCTCTCCATAGTTACTGAAATTAGCAATAGTAGTTCTATCTAGCGTAGCTGCAACTGAGATAACATTATCGGCCCTAATATTAGCTGGTGACGTTGGATAGATATCATTATCAGAACCATCATTTCCAGCAGCAAAAACGAAGAGCGTATCTGGAGCTGCAGAGGCCATTTTCTGACCTTCCTTTATAAGCTCATTCAAGAAGTGCTTGGTCGCCTCTTCTACTTGCTCTTCAGTAATATCGCGAACGATTCGTCCAGCAACACCGACGATCATTTTGGCCTGATTAAAACCTGTTCCAAAGGAGCCGTTGGCAATATCGGCCTTATGATCCCCGACATAACCTGCAATTTCTGCCATCTGAATCATTTGCTGTTGGGCCAGGGTAGATAAGAGCCTTTTAAGAATGGCCATACCTAGGCGTCCTTTTTGCGGCTTCTCAGTTGAAAGTGAAGGAAGCTTAACTTCTGTAGGGATGAGTTTAACAGCGAGAAGTTTTGAGTTTGGAGAATCTTTAATAGCGATACCACC
>CALHBL010000022.1 GCA_937930825.1 uncultured Bacteriovoracaceae bacterium | reverse complement strand
AGCGACACATCATCAGCCGTGGGCTGTTGCCCCCTATGGAAGCTGTCCCAATAGCTGTTGGGTCTATCGACTTAAAAACGGAACTTATTTTCTTGCCCAGAGACATTTCAATCGTTGCCTCAACTTCGCTAAAAGGGACTGACTTTACTTTATCTCTTAAGAGTTTCATCTCATCTATAAACGAGGAATCGAAGAGATCTTCTCTACTTGAAAGTATCTGCCCAAACTTAATAAAGGCAGGCCCAAGCTCCTCAAAGCAAAGCCTTAACCTATAGCCTAAAACCTTAGGCCAGTTCTTTTCAGTCTCAAGATCTAACTCTTCTTTAATACCCTTCTTAGAGCGAGGCAGAACGAAGTTTGGAATTTTAGAAGTGATACCTAAGGAAATAAACTCATCAAAACCATGCTTAGCAAAAACGAGTACGATTTCTCTGAGCCGTCCAACATTCCTGATGGTTTTACTGATGCCGATGCCTGTTTTAATTAAGTCCATTTCTTAAATCCTTTTAAGTATGTTAGTTGAATCAGGCCTCAGATAACAAGCCGCAACAGTAAACTTCTCTTAAAAGCTTAAATTTGATTGCCGCTTACTTTTTAGCTAAAGTTGCAGCTATGTTAAAAAGTACTATTCTTATTATCCTAGCGCTTTGCGCAAACATCTATGCTGTTGATACCTGCAGTAGGTTAGCAGTTATAAATTATCAAGAAGTACTTGTTGATACTAACTCCACAGAAAAGGGAGAAGGCCTGCGCTTTCACCTGGAAAAAGACCCCTTGGCCAAGAGCTACTTGGAAACCTACCAAGAAGGCACTCAGATCAGGTGGCAAAATGCAGTCATGGGAACACTCGGAACAAGCCTCGTCCTTGGCGGGATTCTCACCAATAATTCCGGCAAGAAGAAGACAATGCTAATTGGAGGCGCCACCGCAATCATTATTAACTTCTTAATGGCAAAAACTCTTGATAATGCGAATGAGAGCAATCTTATCAAGGCCATCGAAGAGTATAATAAGAGAAATCTTCCTAAAATCTACTTTAATCCTGACTTAGACAGTAGTAGAAGTACAAGTCCAGGCGTAACAATGGGCCTAGAGAAAAGCTGGTCTTTCTAGCTCAACAACCCAACTGAGGAAAAATAGGGATGACAACTCAGAACTCAGCTGTCAGCTGTTTCAAGTGCCAAGAAGAGCTAATGCTTAGCAAAGGATCGGCCTTAGGGAGGCACGAAGAATGCCCCAAGTGCTTTGCCAATCTACGGTGCTGTAACATGTGCCAATTCTTTGATAAAACAGCTTATAATGAGTGCCGAGAGCCCATGGCAAATAGAATAATAGAAAAAGAAAAGGCCAACTTCTGCGACTACTTCAAAGTAGGTAGTTCAGGGGATCAGGGACAAGAAAAAGACAGTCTTTTGAATGCCGCCAATTCGTTATTTAAGATTTAAAAGGATTAGATTATGAAAAATGAAACTCCCATTACAAAAGAAGGTTATGAAGCTGTTTTGGCCGAACTTGACCAACTTATAAAAGTAGAGAGAGAAGAAATAAAGGTCGCGATCTCAGAAGCCAGAGAACTCGGAGACTTAAAAGAAAATGCCGAATACCACTCTGCTAAAGAGAAGCAGTCGATGATTGAAGGCAGAGTTTCTCAGTTACAAGGGGTCATTGCGACAGCACAGGTAATAGACACATCAAAGCTAAAGGCAGATCGAGTGGTCTTTGGTGCCTTTGTTACCCTAAACGATATTGAAAAAGACCAGACTGTTCGCTATCAAATCGTAGGCGATATTGAGTCAAACTTTTCTCAAGGAAAAGTAAGCTTTCAAAGTCCTCTTGGTAAGGCCCTCATTGGAAAAGAAGAAGGTGATGAAGTCATTGTAAAAGCTCCCAAGGGAGATATTGAATACGAAGTCGAATCTATCGAGTTTGCAACTAGCTAATTGGCAGCACCAATTAACTGGGACTCACCAATTAGATCACTGATTGGAAAGAGAAAGAGTAAGACCATTGATAAGCTTGAATCGAGTGATATAAAGTCACTCAATGATCTGCTATGGCTCTTTCCCCTTAAAGCGATGGTTCTGCCATCCGTAGCAAGTTTTAAAACCGCAGCAGAGCACTCTTACTTTAAAGGCGTTGGAAAGATTCTCAACTTTAGTCAGAAGCCTAACTTTAGAGGAAGCGGCAAAGGCAGAGCGCCCCTTTCAAATGTCTCGCTGGTCATTCAAGATCGCTTCTCTCCAGCAACCCTTACCTGTAAATGGTTTAACTGCTACCCTTCAGCAGTTAGCTCCTTAAAAGGAGCAGATTATATTTTCTTCTCTGGAACAGTGTCTACTTACCTAGGCACTGCTCAAATAGTTGGGCCTGAATATATTCCCATTACTAAAGATGAGTTTGATCTCGATCTCAATGCATGGCTTGAAAAAGATAAGAGTCGTGATGAAATCAAGATTTCCTATCCAACCTTTCAAGGAATTTCTCCAACCCACTTGGGAGGCGTCTTCGAAAAAATTCCTGCTGAATTATGGGATGCTATTAAAGATCCTCTTCCTGATTCTATTTTAGAAAAAAGAGATCTTATTCCGTTATCAGCAGCTTTTAAACGCCTCCATGGAAGAGTGCCTAAAGATCAGCTAACAGAAACGGCCCTTGATGAAGCAAGGGCCAGGTTGATATATGAAGAGTTCTTTGTTGAGCAAATAAAAATTTCAGCTAGAAAGAACTTACTCAAAACTAAAGAAGGCATTAAGTTCACCAATAGTATTAACTGGCAGCAATTCTCAAAACTATTTCCTTATGAACTCACAACTGGTCAGTCCAACGCTCTGGATGACATCGTTGAAAACTTCTCTAGTGGTCATCCGATGATGAGGCTTATCCAAGGGGATGTAGGCAGTGGAAAAACCACCGTCTCCTTTATCGCCTCTGCCCTTGCCATTAAAGAAGGCCATCAAGCGGCGCTTATGTGCCCAACAGAATCTCTTGCCCTTCAGCACTTCCTTACAGCTAAAGAAGTTTTTAAAGAAACCCTTAAAATAGAATGCCTTATCGGAAGCTTAAGCAAGAAGAACAAGGAAGAAGTCCTAGCTCGGCTGCAAGACGGAGATATTGATTTTATCATTGGTACCCATGCCCTCTTTCAAGATAGTGTCTCTTTTAAGAACTTAGGCTTAGTGACTATAGATGAGCAACATAAGTTTGGTGTTGCTCAAAGAATGAAGCTTGTGAATAAAGGCCAAGGTGTTCACTGCATGTTGATGACGGCCACACCAATTCCTCGTTCCTTGAGCTTAACTCAATATGGTGACTTAGAAATTTCCACCATCAAGTCCATGCCCTCCAATAGAAAAGGCACTAAGACTCGTATAGTTGCCCCAGAAAATTATGCCAAATACTTAAGTTTCTTAAAAACAAGAATTGAGATGAAAGAGCAAGCTTACGTAGTGGTCCCTGCCATTGAGGATAACCCGGCCCAGGATATGCTCAATTTAGAGCTAGTCTTAAAGAAATATCGAGAATACTTCCCTCTTCTTCGTGTCCAAGGGCTCCATGGAAAAATGAAAGCTGAAGAGAAGAACGAAGCTTTCATGAATTTCCGGAATAAAGAAGTCGATATTTTAATTAGTACTTCAGTTATTGAAGTCGGTATTAACAATCCCAATGCCTCTGTGATGGCCATCCTTAATCCAGAAAGATTCGGCCTCTCTTCGCTACACCAAATGCGAGGGCGTGTTGGCAGAGGAGAAAAGCCTGGGTTTTGTTTCCTCGTTAATGACAAACCTATATCTCCAACTTCACAGCAACGGCTTAAAGTCATTGAATCCAATAATGATGGGTTCATCATCGCAGAAGAAGACTTAAAGTTACGAGGTGAAGGCAACCTCTTCGGTAAAGAGCAATCTGGTGAGAAATCGACCAAGTCCTTTGCTTCTTTAATTGACCATAAAGATAGTCTTTGCGCCGCAAGAGATGATGTTGAACTCCTTAAAACTCAAAGCCCCGCTATTTTTCATCGAATTGAGCAAAATTTAGCGAGTGACGACTTTCTTCTTAAAACGATATAAAATAGACTTAAGAATAAATTCCCAACAGTTTGGCCTCTATAACGGTATGACTATATGATTAAGTTTGAAGTCTATTCAACGTTTAAGGATATTCCCCCCTATCCTATTTCGATATATTTTCAGTCATTTTTGATTGGAAATAGCTCTAAATGCCATATCAAGATTTACTCAAAGAGTCAGAATTTTCCTTGCTTAAAATGCGATCTTCAAGAAACTAAAGTGACTCTGCAAACAACTAATGACCAGGTCTTCTTCCTCAATGGTAAGAAAGTCTTAGGTCTAGCGACTATTGTAGTTGGTGACCTGATTAAATTAGAAAATCAGTCTCTGCGCGTATTGGAAATTGATCAAAGCTCCCCTAATAGAGAACTTGATCATTCTGCCCTCTATGATGACTTCTTTCAAAGGAAAGAGGAGTTTGAGCCGATACTTAAATCTATTGAAAAGGAATTGATATACAGTACTGATGAGCTTATTTCTACATCTACATCTACAAAGAAAAGAAAAAGTCATGACCTTTAAAGGCTTTCAAGAGAGAAAATTCAAAACTGCCGATGGGATAGATATTAACTACGGCACAAACTTCTCCCAGGATGATCAATCAGATAGACAAGTCGTCGTTCTTAATTATGGTCTTGTTTGTAATGTCGCTCATTGGAAATATCAAATTCCCTTTCTAGACTCTCATCAATATAAAGTCATTTACCACGATTATCGATTTCACTTTAAAAGTGGTAAAACTTCTCATATTGCAGACCTTAATTTTGAAAATATCTCTAGTGATATGAATCAGTTGCTTGATGAACTCAATATTGAAAGTGCTATTCACATAGGTCACAGCATGGGGGTTAATACTACTCTCGACTTCTGCAGAAGAAACCCTGATCAGGTCAAGGGCATGGTGCTTATATCAGGAACGGTACTTCCTCCTCAAGATGTTCTCTTCGACACCAACTGGATGGAAATTCTCCAACCGATTTTAGAACAGCTCTTGGAGCGTTATCCAAAACTCTATAAGAAGATTTGGGCCACAACTCACTTCAATCCTCTTATCACTAGACTCGTCCACAGGGGAGGTTTCAATACTAAGAATGTTCCCATTCCCTTTGTTGAGCATTACTTAAAGAAAATTGGTGAACTAAGCCCTGAAATTTTCTTTCAATTATTAAAGGAAATGAAGAATCACGATATCATTTCTCGCCTTGAGACTATAAGAACTCCAGCACTTATTATGGGCGGAGATAAAGATCAGGTTATTCCAAACTTCTTGCAAGATATTCTTATTAATCAACTTCCGAACGCAACCATGTATGTCATAAAAGACGGAAGCCATGTACCCCAAGTAGATTTTCCAGAAACAGTAAATGAGAGAATTAAAATTTTTATCGATAGCTTAAGCTAGTGGTTGGAACACTAAGCTTTGTTTTTCAGGTATTCTAGCAAAGAACCAAAGAGCCTTTTCTTCGCAGCATTTATTTGCGACTTCTTATATTCTACGTGACTGGCCTCGCCCTCAGAATTTATCCTATGGGCCTCTCTATCAACAATTTGAACTTCGTAAGGGTAAAAGAAACGCACATCTCTAGCAATTAGGGAGTAATCCATAGAGCGAATTTTCTTAGCAAGCTCTCCCTCTTTTTGAAGTTTGGCCTCATTCCTAAGTTCGATAAACTCCTGAAGAAAGGGATTCTTATATTTGATGAGATGCCTGCAAGTAAACTGAATGGCTGAATAACCGGTTAGGCTATGGGAGTTTCGATCTTCAGCTTCAGAACCAAAAGAGCTCTTAAGAACTTCTTCCTCCATCGCCACAATAAACTCTTCTTCACTCAGCCCACTTCTCAATGCTTTCTTAATTAAGAGAGAATGCTTTTGCTTAAAGCTCTCTAGGTCAATTAGTGAATTTAATGAGCGACTAGGTTTAACATTATGGGGAATAATAACGAAATTTTCTACTAAGAATTTTATAACCCTAAGAGTATCAAAGCGAGAATCCGTTACTAAGCGTACCCCAACCCTATCAAATAGTTCTTCAGCAACATTCTCTGCTTTATGAAGAAGTTTAATGATCACGGAATCACGAGTCTTCTTTGACTTTGTTTCAAACTCTACTAGAGGAACTTGTGAATGCTTCTCTACATTATCACTCTTAGCAAAGAAGAGGCCATCGTCATTTCTTTGGAGGTACTTATAGAATCTATCAAATATTTGTGTTTGAATTTCAGAGAAGTAATTTGATCTTAAATCTTTATCAACATGTAAAATAGTATGCATAACTTTTAAAACTATTTCGGCCCAAAGAGTTTCTTCGTGATTTGTCCCCTCCTTGTTTCCAGTTGCTGTTAAAAAGAGGTCACTAATATCTGTGATCATTATAATACTATTAGGTATTTTTACATCTTCACTTTCCTCGGCCAAGAAGTACCTACGAATAAATTGAATCGCTTCTTGAAAATTACCAAAGAGTTCAGCATGGGCAACCGGATCATTTGCCCCAAGGCCATAACCCGTTAAGAAATTTTGAACCATTTCCGAGTCAGTCATCGAACCAATGAAGTACTTCGAATCCAGAGCTGAGCGCCCGCCAACGACGACGTCCAAGGACTCCCAGTCAAAGAGATATTTCGATAAATAACTTGGTCTTTCCATAAAAAATCAATAACCTATTAGTTCACCTATCAATTAAGGTTTGGGTATTATAACTGGGGTCTATGAAAGAGGAAAACGCACCAAGTCTTCGAAGTTCTGAAATTCTCTTCCTCTCGTTCGGCGGCGTAGGATTTCTTCCTAAAGCCCCAGGAACTTGGGGAACTCTGGCGATTATGCCCTTTCTCTATGTACTAGGTTTTTTTAACGCTCCCTTCTTCCTCTTCATTCCTTTTCTCGTCATTGCAACTGTAGCAACTTGCTTTATTGCCGAAGCCTCTCAAAAGAAATACGAAGTTCATGATCCTTCATGGATTGTCATGGATGAGGTTCTTGGAATGTGGGTCGCATGGCTCTTTACCAACAACGGGGCAAGTAACAGCTTCGCTTCACTCTTGTTA
>CALHBL010000021.1 GCA_937930825.1 uncultured Bacteriovoracaceae bacterium | reverse complement strand
TCATAAAGTTAATACTAGACTCTTCTAAGAAGTGAATGGGGTTCAGGTGCTCATGAATATCAATAATACCTGACTCGTCCATGTTGATTTCATCAATGGCCAAGTTTTCGATCCAAGTAGTAGCAATTTCCTGATGATTATTGAGGTTCTCCATTATCAAATAATCAATGCTAGGGGGCAACTTGTCAATTTAGATACTTAATTTTGAGAACTAAGGAGAGTAAAAAAAGAATGGGCTTTGCTGGCACTAGTCTCCGCCCGCCGTTTGACAGGTGGATGCAGTTAGTAACCATTTTAGGCTTCTCACTTCCAGCTTGCGCTTTTGTGAGCTTGCTCACCATGGCCAGGGACCGCGTCCTTTATATGCATTGTAGGGCGAAATACTGTTTGCCAACCACAAAGCCCATACCTATTATAGGCTAAGATCACCGCGTTATTCAATGAATACTTTTTTGCCATACTGTAAATAACTGAATTTATTAGACTAAAATAGTACTACTGCGTAGCGCAAAACTGGAGTATAATAGTTCATAGACTTAATAAATTGTAGAGAAAAGCTCTAAAGGTTTTCAGGAATGAGACCGAAGAGTAAGGACATGTTTATTTGGAGTTATTATTATGAAAAACTTAGTCATAGGCTTTTTAAAAGATGAAGATGGACAAACCTCAACCGAGTATATTCTACTCGTTGCTGTTGTTGCCCTAATCGTTTTTAAATTTAAAGGTATTGCTACACAAAAACTCGAAAAGATTACTAACGGCGTTTTTACAAAAGCCGATTCATGGGTTGAAAGTATTGATGCTACTCAATAGGTATAGTAATACTTAGAAGAGTAGTGTTCTTAAATCAATATTTTTAAAGTATTAAGCCTTTTCCACTATAGTGGGTTCTTTCCTTTGTCGTATCAAAGGCCAAAATTTGTTATCATTAATAGGTGAAAGAAAAATCTGGTCAAGCAACCGTTGAATATATTCTAATATTTGCTTTTATGTCCCTTATTTCAATAGGGATGGTGAGGTCGATTGGTGTTGGTTTATCCAAGTCAGTGAAGAGTCTTGGTTGGGTCCTTAGCCAAGAGCTATCCACTGGTGTATGTGCTAAGCGCTGCTTCTACTCTGGTTATAAGAATGAGGTTAGCGACTAGATGTTTCCAGTAATTCTCTTTATTGTCCTCATCTTTGAATTGATAGCAGTCTCCTATCTTGATTTGAAATATAGAAAAATTGTAAACCTGTGGTCTCTCTTTAATTTTGTACTCTATCTTTTTTGTCTGTTTTTATATCCAGGTCTATTTTCTTTTTCCTTTCAAACATTCTTCTATCCGCTTGTTTTCTTGGGTGTTGGTTTTATCCTCTACGCACTAAAGGTAATGGGGGGGGGCGATTCAAAGTTTCTCTTCACTTTCTTCTTGCTTGTTCCTGAAACCTATCATGAGCAATTCTTTTTGAAGTTAATATACTCGACTATCGTGATCGGCCTTGGGCTTTTACTCTATAATACTTTTAAGAACTTTGATAAACTTAAGAGTGCTTTAACTCGAATGGATTTGAAAGCTGTTAAAGGTTTATACGGAACTAAGTTTGCTTATGCTCCAATTATAGCTATTTCATGGGTCGTTTTTGGATGGGAAATAAGAAAAATTTTAAAATTCTAAATGAGGCAGGCCAGTCAGCTGTAGAGTATATTCTTCTCTTAGTTGTCATCGTGAGCTTTATTTCAACGGTCTTCAATTCAGCAGTATTTAAGAGATTCTTTGCTGATGACTCTGCCTTCTTTACTGCTATTAGTGAGGGAATTCGCATGAATTACCGCTACTCCAGTACTGTTCCCATCGCCGATGATATAGGTCTTGCTCCAGTTAAGGAGCATCCTTCTTTCTATTCAACTGAAGGTGGCATTTCTCGGTTTTTTACATTTGAAGGAGGAGCCAACTATCCTCCAAACTAATGAAGATGGACAATCAACAATAGAGTTTCTAGTAAGCCTTACTCTCGCTTTTGGCTTCATTTTTTCTTTTATGAAAATCGCAATAGTCTATACTAATGGCTACCTAGTGCACTATGTGGTCTTTCAAGCATCTCGTGCCTATATGGTTGGAGAAGTTAATAGTAATAATAAAGACGGCTCAGATGCGAATGCTAAAGCAATGGCAAATAGTGTCTTTGCCTCTTATAAGTTAGAGGACATGATTAATGAGTTTAGTTCAAGTCTGATATTTGAAGAGCCCTTGGCCCACACAACGAATGATACGAATTTATTTATAGGCCCTAGGCTAAACTTTAACTCAAGTATTCTAATACCAGGAACTGCTGCAAAAATAGAATTTGAACTCTCAAGCGAGTCTTATCTTGGAATGGAGCCTACTCGTGCTGAATGTTTTTCACGCATGTGCGCTGCTATGAGTGGACTAGGTTCAGGTTCAGGTTGCTTTGAGCATGCTACGGTAAGTGATAATGGCTGCTAAGGTCTATCAAAAATTTAAATCAGATGAAGATGGTCAAGCGATCTTTGAAGTTCTTGTCTTTCTTCCCCTCTTAATCTTCCTTTATACAATTATTTATAATGTGGGTAACGCAATCAATATTTCTATAAATCAACAGAAGGTCACGAGAAGGTATTTCTATTACCTAAGTAAAGGAAATAGCTTCTTGCCCTCTCAGGATGACCTTCAGGAGTATTCCTCTGGAAACTTAAGGGTTGGGATGAGCATGATTGGTTTTCGGGCCAAGACTGGCGGAGGTGGAGCGAGTGGTAATTCAGTAGCGCCTTGCTTTAGGTTCAACTCTTTTCTTACAGGAAGCTCCAGTGAAACTTGTGATGAGGGAACTACTGGGGAGAGAAGTACAAGTTTTGTGAGAATTTTTACTGCTTATGGGATATGTGGAGATACCTATAGCATGATAGATGGTCATTGGGTTTCAATGTTTGAGCCAGGAGATGGCTCACCTGACCCGAGAAGTAATTCTACTAATTGTTCTAATCAATAAATAGATTTTTCAAAAGAGCTACACCGGATAACTTTTCCCTATTTCATTTAAATTACGAAGCTTTGATAAGATAGAGAGAACGCAAAATTAGGGGGTTGTCTGTGAATACACGGGCCTTTACACTTGCTCTTATCATCGCAGCCCTTGCTGTTTTTATGGTCTATACCTATATAGAAGATGAGAAGAGTGTTCTTTTCAGTAAATATGGTACAGAAGTTTCAGTGGTAATTGCCAGTAGAGATATCAATGAGCTTGAGCTCATTGATGATAAGAAAGTAACTCTCATAACTGTTCCAAAGTCTTTTGCAGCTCCAGGCAGCTTTAGCGATAAGAAATCAATTGAAAATAAATTGGCAACTGTTCCTATTAAAAAAGGTGAGCAGATAACTAAACCAAGAGTTACCAACCCGGGGGCGAAGACAGGTCTTTCAGGTCAGGTCTCAAGAGGAAGAAGAGCTCTTGCGATTCAAATTACAGAGCGCCAAGCGGTATCGAAACTTATTAAGCCCGGAGACAGGGTCGATATTCTTGCCCCAATTGATATAACGAATGGTCGAAAGGATATGCAAAAGACCTCTACTGTTTTGCAAGATATTCTTGTGCTCTCTACAGGTAAGAGTATAACTAATGCCCTTCCCATCTATGGGATTAAGACTGCCAGAGAAATTAAGAAAATGAATGCTCAGGTTTTTAGCCGATTTAATACAGTAACACTTGAGTTAACCCCTTATCAGGCCCAGAAATTGATATGGTTGATTGCCTACTCAGGGGTAAGACCTTGGCTTTCTCTTAGGAATAATAGTGACAAAGAAATAGTAAGAATTAAGTCCACTGATATTTTTGATGTAGTTGATGAAGATGAAAGAGCTGAAGCTAAGAACTACTTCTTGCAGCAAAATAAGAAAAGAGGTACTCAGTAAAATACCTAAAGCTTATAACTCTATTTAGCTTGTTATTACTCGATTCTATGATTCGTGCTCAGAGCACTGAAACTAAAGAGGTCGCGGTCGAAGTAATTCTGGGTATTGATAAAATTAAGAAGTTAAACTTTTCTCCTAATAGCCAGGTACAAATCGGTAATGAGTCTCTTTTGAGAATTACAATGATTCCTCAGAAAAGAGAAATTACTTTTACAGGCTTAAAGCCAGGTAAAACATCCGTAACTCTAAGAAATAGTGTCGGGGATATCAAGGCAAAGTATTTGATCACGATAACTGCAAATGATCAGTCTCGATTGGTCAAAGAGTTAAACGACTTTATCGGTGATGTTGAGGGGCTAGAGATTGGGGTCAAAGGGGAGACCGTCTATGTCGGGGGTAATATTATTGTACCTAATGATATTGGACGAGTTGTGAAAGTATTGAGCCAAGAGAAATTCGCAGGTGTGCTCTTCTTAGTAGAGCTCAGTGCTCAAACTGAAAGACTTGTTGGCAGAAAAATGCAAGAAGAGATCCAAAAGAACCAACTGCCAAATGTTACTGTTAGAGTCGTTAACCATACTTATTGGATAGAGGGAATTGTTACCTCTGAAGGCCAAAAACGAAGGGCCGAAGAGATAGCTAAAGCTTTCTATCCAGATCGGATTGCTTCACTTGCTGAAAGAACTGATCAAGTTATTCAAGCGAAGAAACCTGCTATTCAAAACTTTATTCAAGTAAATGCTAAGAGTCAGCCACCACCAGTGCCAAAGCTTTTAAAAATTACGGCCCAATTTGTTGAATTAACAAAGGACTACAGTAAGGCCTTTGGCTTTAAGTGGACTCCGCTACTGTCTAACGGAGCGGGCTCAATTAGTATTGGTAAAACTGCTAATGGTGGAGTTACGACGAGATCAGATGGTACGTTATCAGGAACAATCTCTAATTTATTTCCTAAGTTAAATTCTGCCAAGCAAGCTGGCTATGCTCGGGTCGTCCAAAGTGGTGTTCTTGTGGTCAAAGACAATACAACAGGAAAGATATCAAAGGATGATACGAGAAGGTTCTCTCTTGGTGCAGGTGAGTTTCAGCAAGCCTCTTCTGCTACGGCCAGGTTTAGTGTTGAGGTATTGCCTCAGATTCTACAAGAAGAAAAAATAAATATGAAAATAGGTGTTAATGTCTCTACAAATGTTGGCCAAGATCCACCAGCTACTCAAGCAAATAATCTTTCAACTGAAATAATTGTGAAATCTAAAGAGTCAGCAGTTGTTGGTGGAATCGTGGTTGATAAAACGAGTACTGACTATGACAAACTCCCTCCCGATGAAGTAGAGGGAGCAAATCCCCTTTTTAATTTTATCCGAAGTAAATCTTATACTAATAGTAAGACTCAATTTGTTGTCTTCGTTACCCCTGTAATTATTGAATCAGCTTCATCTGGTGCAGACGAAATAAAACGTAAGTTTCGTCGGAGGCGTAGGTAAATGGCCGGACACGTAATAACAATAATTGGTGGAAAGGGAGGCGTTGGTAAGTCTCAAGTAACTGCAAACTTGGCATTTGCCTATGCTGCAGAAACTCGTTCAAAAGTGCTCTTAATGGACTTTGATCAAAAGGCTTCTGGAGATCAAAATTTTATTACAGGTTTGAGATCAAAGAAGAATATAAAAGATTTGGCTGACTTTAATGGTTCCATAGACCCAAGAACAATTATGCCCTTTATGGCCTCTCACCCAATGGGTGTACAGTATATTGGAATGCCCGATGATCCTGCAGCTTCTGACGCAATCAATAGTGAAGGTTTAGGTAAAGTGCTGAAGGCAGCTCCGAACCTCTTTCCTTTAACGATAATTGATGGGGGAAGTGAGCTTACACCCTTAACATTAAAAGCATTAGAGTATAGTACAGCAATCTTCATTGTGGTGACCCCAGATATTCTCGCTTTGAATCAGACAAAGCGGCTTTATTCAGAGTTAATTACGATGCTTTTTCCTAAAGACATGTTGATCATTCTAGGTAACCAGGTACAAAAAGGTCACCCTGTAACTCCAGAGGTAATGGGCCGAACTATTGGAAAGCCAGTTTTTTCTACAATAGGTAAGGATGACCAAACCTGTGTGACGGCCTTAAATCAGAAGAAGCCAATTATGGTCATTGGTAAGAATTCAGTTTTTGCCAAGGGTATTACTGAGTGTGTCCGAAAGCTCGTTCAAAAGAATGTTCTTAAAACACTGGCCCGCTTAAATAAACCAACTGACGTTAAGAAGAAAGCTAGTGCAAGTAGTTCGGGTGGGGAAGACGGCAAGACTGACCCTTGGACCGCTCTGAAAGGAAGAATCCATCGCTCTCTTGTTGATGAAATGGATTTGAAGAAAACTGATAATGATGATCCCAAGGCGCAGATCATACTGCGTGAACAAACTAAGAAGATTGTTGTAGAGCTTTTGAACAAAGAAGATACTAAGGCCCTGATGTCTTCTCGTGAAGAAATGAATCAAATGGTGAAAGAAATCTTAGATGAGGCCTTAGGGTTAGGTCCACTAGAGGATCTCCTGGCCGATAAGAAGTGTTCAGAAATTATGGTTATTGGTCCAAATAAAATTTTCTATGAGTATGACGGGAAAATAAAAAGGTCTAAAACCACTTTTACAAATGACCGCCAAGTTTTAAATGTAATAGAGAGGATTGTCGCTCCCATAGGGAGACGAATTGATGAGAAAACACCCTATGTTGATGCTAGGCTTTCTGACGGCTCAAGGGTTCATGCCATTATTCCTCCCTGCGCTCTTGATGGGTGTACCATTACGATAAGAAAGTTTCCTGAAAATAGACTTACCTATAAGGACTTAGTTAAGTTTGGATCGATGACCGAGAATATGGCCGATTTTCTTAAAATAGCAGTTGAAGGCCATAAGAATATCATTGTCTCTGGTGGTACGGGCTCTGGTAAAACGACTCTTATAAATGTTTTAGGGGCTTTTATTCCACAAAATGAAAGAGTTATAACCTGTGAAGATTCTGCTGAGCTTGATTTTCCCCAAGACCATGTTGTTAGGTTAGAAACCAGACCGCCTTCTCTTGAAGGTGATGGTGAAATAGATATACGCTGTCTCGTAAAGCAAACCTTACGTATGAGGCCTGATCGAATTGTGGTCGGAGAGTGTAGAGGCGGTGAAACTCTTGATATGCTTCAAGCTATGGGAACAGGTCACGAAGGATCAATGACAA